>CAHJWV010000132.1 GCA_903643055.1 Burkholderiales bacterium
GTGGCCCGCAATGCGTGCCGGCTCGACGGCCATCGCAGCGGTGATCAGCCTGGCCTTCGCGCTTCATTGGGTTCCGGGCTTTGCGAAGCCCGCCGTGTTCGCGGGCCTTCGGGTATCACCGGATGCGCTGCCGTTCACGCAATACCTGAACTTTGATAAAGGCACCGGCGGATTGCTGTTGCTCGCGGCTTATGCGCCGCGGGTGGCGCGCTGGCGCGAGGCCGGTCGGGTGGCGGCTCGCACAGGGCTTGTTCTCGGTCTGACAGCCGGGGTGGTGTTCGGTGTCGCCATGCTGATCGGCCATGTCCGCGTTGATTTGAAATTTCCGCCCGAGGCCTGGGCCTTTTTGCTGCCTAACTTTTTCTTTACCTGCATTGCCGAAGAAGCCTTCTTTCGCGGCTTGCTGCAGGAGCGCCTGCACCGCTTGTTCGACGCAGGTGCATCGAGCAAGCGTTCTGAACTGAACAGGACGCAACGTGTGATTCGCCTTGGCTTGCCCGTGCTCGTTTCCGCATCGGTCTTTGGCTTGGCTCATTTCGCCGGCGGACCACGATTTGTCGAGATGGCGTTCCTGGCGGGCCTCGGCTATTCGGCGGTCTACGCCTGGACGCGGCGCATCGAGGCTGCGATCGGAGTGCATTTCGCGATCAATGCGATCCACTTCGTGGCGTTCACCTATCCGTCGATCGCTGGATAGGCTGGCGCGAAGTTCTAAAGCGGCCTATCGCATCGTCGTTGGATGCGCTGATAGCATCCGCCGATGCTTGCTCGACTCCAACAGTTCATCACGATTTCTTTGCTGATCGCGGCAGCCGCCTGGGCAGCATGGGGGGCGGCGCACGGCAATTGGCTCTTCGCCGCAGCAGGTGCCTTGCTGATCGTTTTCAGTTATGCAGTGATCCTGGCGATCGAGTTCGTGCTGGTCGCCTGGGTGCATCGTGGTGATGCGGCGCCGGCGGCAAGCGCTTCACAACTGTTCAAGGCCTGGTTCGCCGAAGCGGTGACGGCGCCGCGCATTTTCTGCTGGCAGCAACCCTTTCGATCACGGCGTTATCCGGATCATCTGCCAGTGCAGACCGGCCGCCGCGGTGTGGTGCTGGTACATGGCTTCGTCTGCAATCGGGGTTTCTGGAACCGCTGGATGCCGAAGTTATTGGATCAAGGCGTGCCGTTTGTGGCCGTCAACCTCGAACCCGTCTTTGGTTCGATCAGCAACTATGACGTGATCATTGAAGCGGCGGTTCGGCGCATCGAGCAGGCGACCGGCCAGGCGCCGGTGATCGTCGGGCACAGCATGGGCGGCCTGGCAATTCGTGCATGGATGTCGACCCACCGCGGTAGCCATCGCATTCACCGCGCCATCACGATCGGCAGCCCGCACCATGGCACCTGGCTCGCGCGGTTTGGCATGTCGCGCAATTCCCGCGAGATGGCGCAGGCGACGGTCTGGCAGACCGCGCTGCATGCGAAAGAAGCTGCGCCGCTGTTCGAGCGTTACACCTGCTTCTACAGCAACTGCGACAACGTCGTGTTCCCTGCCTCGACCGCGACCTTGCCGGGTGCCGACAACCGCCACATTCCCGGTATTGCCCACGTGCAATTGGCCGACCATGCGGCGGTGTTCGACGAAGTGCTTGTTTGGACCCGGGAAGGCAAGCTGGCGTAACTGCTACCTGCTACCTGCTGCCTTGGGCTGAGGCGCGGGGCTTTCGTTGGTTGCGCTAATGCGTCAGGCGTCAGGCGTTCTGCCCAAGCCCGATCACCCGATCCGAAGCCATGAATTGGTCCGCTGCGATCTCGCTTTGCGTGGCAGCCTGTGCATAGAGCGGCGCGAAGTCCGGGGCGGTTGCGTCGAACAACTGCTCGAAGCTGTCGATGACGAAGTAGGTGCCTTGGAAGGTGTCGATGCGGTACTGGGTGCGCATGATGCGGCCGACATCGAAGCCCAGGCGCTGCGGTTCGGGGCTTGTCACGCTGTAGCGCAATTCACCTGCCGACGACAGGATGCCGGCGCCATAAGCGCGCAGGCCGGCCGGGGTGGCGATCAGGCCGAATTCGACGGTGTGCCAATAGAGGCGAGCCAGGTAATGGCAGGCCTGCAGCCGGGTCGCTTTCAGGCCGCCGGCGCCATAGGCTTGCATGTAGTCGGCAAACACCGGGTTGAACAGCAAGGGCACATGGCCGAAGAGATCGTGGAACACGTCGGGCTCGACCACATAGTCGAATTCTTCCGGCGACCTGAGCCAGTGAGTCACCGGGAAGCGGCGCTGTGCCAGCAGCGCGAAGAAGGCTTCTTCGGGGATCAGGCCCGGCACGGCCACGACTTCCCAGCCGGTGGCGCGATGCAGCCGCTCCGACAAGGCCTCAAAACGCGGTATCGCATCGGGTGCGCCGAGTTGTTGAACGGCCGCAATGAACTCGTCGCAGGCCAGGCCATGCATCTGTGCCGCTTGCCGTTCGTAGAGGCGCTGATAGAGCGCATGGTCCTGCGGTGTGTACTGCTCCCAGGGTTGCTCGCAGGTGTAGTCATTGCGGGCCGACGAATAGTCACCGCGTGGCGGGCGATCGCCTTGCCCGTAAGTCACGGGCGTTGCGCCCTGGTTCACTGCTTTGTCTGGAGCAAGCATGTCATGGCCTTGGTTGTGCAGGCTTCGCGCTGAGCGCAGGGACTGCGAGCGCGAATTGTCAGAGGAGTTGGCGCAGTCTGGCGAAAGGAAATGTCAGAACGGTATAGCACGCGGCCGCACGTTGCATGCGGCGATGGGGATGGCCCTTGCACGACAGTGCTTCAACTGACAGTACAGCGCGGGCCGATCTGAAGCGATCGGCGTGAGCGGGCTCTCAGCGATCTCAGCGCTCGCAGTCACGCACGAAGCGCAGCGTGGCTTCCGGCGACAGGTTGAGAAGCAGCGCCAGCTCGGCGATGTCATCGGGAATCGCCGGGTTGTCCCAGCCGTCAGCGGTGTGGCGGGCCAGGCGGATCGCCAGCACGACATTGCGCACATTGGCGTGTTCGGCATGGCGATCGTCGGAGATGCGGATCAACAATTCAGGCAGCGACCAGGCATGCATCAGCGCCTGCTGCAGATCGAAAAGCTGTACGTTGAGTTCGGTTTGCTGGGCCGCCGCCGAGCGCAGGCTGGAGTCCACTTTCAGCGTTTCGCGCAGGCGCAAAGCCAATGACGGCGCGTGGCACCACAGCAGCATCTCGGAAAAATCGTGCAGTAGCGCAGCTTCGTGGATCACCGCGGCATCGTGGTCCATGCGGTGCACGGCGAACGCGAGCGCGAAATGCGAGGCGCGATGGGCGCGGCGCAGCACGTCGCTCAGACCCTCCAGCGCATCCGGCATGTGGATGAGCCGGTCTTCCACGGTCGGCTGAGGGCCGAAGGCGTTGAAGAACGGCGAGATGCCCATCAACACGACCGCCGCCGTCACCGTTTCGACATCGGTCAGCAGGCGCGGCGGGCGGTGCGTCGTGGCGTAGGCCAGCACCTTCAGTGTCATCAGCGGGTCGTCGGCGACCATCTCGCCGATCAGATTGGCGTCAACGCTGTCTTCGTTCGCACGCATCGCCTCGAGCGCATCGGCGGTGTTGCCCAGCACAGGGATTTCCGCTTGCTGGAAATACGCCGTCCAGGCGGCCAAGTCTGGCAGCGGCTGCGTGATCGGTTCGAAGGCGGGCAGGGTGGCGTGGGCGGGCGTGGAGGGCATCTGGGGGCTCACGGTGCAATCCAATGACAGTCGTGGGTACCGTGCATATCGGCGAGGCTGGCGTTGAACTTGAACGGTGCCGGTGGCTGGCTATTTGGCGCCTGCC
>CAHJWV010000133.1 GCA_903643055.1 Burkholderiales bacterium
ACGCGAACCCAATAAAAGCACGGCGGGCCGACGCGTTGTTGCCTTTGAGGGCAGCGACGCCTCGGCACCGTAACGCGCTGGCTGTTATCTACGACACGCAACGGAGACTTCCATGTCCAACGACACCCCGCGTCGCCACTCGCCCATGCGCTGGGTGCCCAGCCTTTATCTGGCGCAAGGGTTGCCTTTCTTTGCGGTGACGATGGTCGCCCAGCAGCTCTTCATCAGCATGAATGTGCAGAACGAACAGATGACACGCTGGCTTGGCGTGTTGACCTTGGCGTGGGGCATCAAGTGGGTGTGGAGCCCGTTTCTGGAGCTGGCGCCAAGCAAGAAGTCGATGGTTATCACCTTCCAGTTGCTTGGGGGTGTGGGGCTCGGCATCGTTGCTTTCTCTTTGCATTTGCCGGCCTTCTTCATTGTTTGTGTGGCGGCTTTGATGATGGTGTCTTTGAGTTCTTCGACACACGATATCGCAGCCGATGGCCTGTATATCAGTAGCTTGTCGAATAAAGAGCAAGCCCAATACGCAGGTTGGCAAGGGGCGTTTTTCAATGTTGCACGCTTTCTCGCCGCTGGGGGGCTGCTGGTGTTGGCCGGTAGCTTGGAAAAGTCGATCGGAGTGCCAGGCGCTTGGACAGCCATCTTTACGGTGATGGCTGGGGCGATGGTTGTTCTCGGCCTTTACAACGCTTGGGCCTTGCCGTCGGTCCGGAATGCCAAGTCAGCAGATGTCTCGGCCAAGGCAATCGGCAAGACCTTGTGGTTGGTGGTTCGCGATTTCCTGGAGAAGCCGGGTATCTGGCTGGCGATCATCTTCATCATCTTATTCCGTGCCAGCGAAGGTCAGATCCAAACGATCGGGCCGATTTTCCTGCGCGCGACGCGTGACATGGGCGGCCTAGGATTGACCACTGATCAAGTCGGCTGGGCCTATGGCACAGCAGGCACGATTGCCTTTATCGCAGGCAGCATCGTCGGCGGATATTTCGCGGCATGGCTCGGATTGAAGCGCGCGATGTTGTATCTGATCCTCGCCATGAACTTACCAACCATCGCCTTTGTATTTCTCAGCACCACGATGCCGACCAACTTTGCCGTGATCTCGGCAGCGCTCAGTGCAGAGATGTTTGGCTATGGTTTTGGTTTTGTGGGTGTGATCCTGTATTTGATGCAGGTGGTGTCTGTGGGTAAATACCAAACTGCTCATTACGCCATCGGGTCAGGTGTGATGGGCTTAGGTATGAGTCTCTTCCGAACGATCAGTGGTGACATTCAAGTGGCACTGGGATATCAGCACTTCTTCATCTGGGGTTTGGTCTGCGCACTTCCTGTGCTGGTGTTGTCTCGCTTCGTGCCTTTAGAAACCCCGGTGGCTGCGAATCAAGAAGGGCTTGCCGCTGAGCCTGCACAAGCGTGATGAATCGGTGTCTTCTGTTGCTGGCGTTGGCCGTCAGCTTGGTCGCGTGCGACACCTTGCCTGAGCCCACAACGCCCACTGAGGTGTTCTTTGACGACTTCAGCCAGCACGAGGTGGCGGACTTAGTGAAAGACGGATGGATCGTTCGCACCAAAGTTGGCCTGCCGGGGATTGAGGGCGCGGTTTGGGGCGAAAAGTCCATCTCGTTGCTCGATGATCCGCAACAGCCCGGCAATCGGATGCTGCGGCTGAATGCCCGCACCGACGGTAGCTCTGCAGGTACACGCCAAGCGCAGCTTTGCCATCAACGCAAGTACCTCGAAGGCACCTACGCAGCGCGAGTTCGTTTCAACAATGCACCTGTCAGTGGGCCGGATGGTGATGTTGTTGTCCAAACCTTTTACACGGTCAGCCCGTTGCGCACGGACTTTGATCCCGAATACAGTGAGCTGGATTGGGAATACCTGCCCAATGGCGGCTGGGGAGATGTGCGCACCCGGTTGTATGGCGTAAGTTGGCAAACGGTTCGGCTGGACCCATGGAAGACCTACAACCAGCCCCTGGAATATTTTCAAACGCTTGAAGGGTGGCATGTGCTGATGATGCAAGTCGGTGCCGGCAAAACCCGATTCTTCTTGGATGGCGCGCAGCTTGGTGAACATGGCGGGCGCAACTATCCCGTGGTGCCGATGTCACTCAACTTCAGCATCTGGTTTCCCCGGGGCGGTTCGTTGCCTGCCAACACGGTTCCACGTGTCTATGAAGAAGACGTGGATTGGGTTTATTTCGCTCGAAATCAGCTGCTTGCACCTGCCGAGGTGGAACGCGCTGTGCTTATGCTCAGAAGGGTAGGTAAGCGAGCCATCGATGGCGTACCGCTTCCCCAACCGCCGCTAGCGTCTCCGTGCGACTTTTGACTTGATTTGATTGGGTTTACGTGGGGCAGAGTTATCTAACATGAAGGCTCCTCGCATCTCAGCCATCACCATGACGCATCTTAGTTCTGCCAACCGCAGCGTTGAAGCTTCATCATCCTGCATTGAGTTCCGCGATGAAGTCGTACATGTCGCCTCGGTAATACGACTGGGACAGTTCGATCGCTCGACCGTCACGCAAATAGCCGAGCCGCTCAACCAGCAGGCCGGCATCACCTTCTCTCGCGTTGAGCAGCCGAGCTTGATCCACATTCAGCAGCAAGGCACGCAAGCGTTGCAGCGCTCGGATGGGCCGGTTGCCCTGGGTTTCCAGTGCGGAATAAAGCGAGGCGTCTACCGCTTCGAGCGACGGCAGGCAGGACGCATCCACAGTGGCAATCTCGATGGCCATCGGCGCATCATCGGCGTATCTCAGACGGTGAAAGCGAAATACGAGGGTTCCGGGACTCAGCGCCAGCTTCAGAGCTTCGTCCGAGGTCACGATACCCTGCGAACGGTTCAGCCACACACTGTGAGGAGCGCTGCCTCGCGCGCGCATGTCTTCAGAGAACGACGTCAGCTTGGCGAAGTTCTTTTCAACGCGCGTGCCGACGAAATTTCCCGACCCTTGCTTGCGAACAAGCCATCCCTCCTGGGTCAGACCTTCGAAGGCCCTGCGTACAGTGATGCGGGAAACAGAGAGGTCCTCAGCCAGTTGGCGCTCCGAAGGCAGCGCGTCGTCAGGTTGCAACACCTTACGTTCGATGGCATCACGTACGGCTCGCTGCAATTGCTGATACAGCGGCAGACTATCGGACGGGTCCAGTGGCTTCAACGCGTCGGTCAGGTTTGTCATGTGGGTGCTTCCTGTCCGGCCTTGCGGCCGAACAATACCAATTCAATACAAGGGCACCCCAAGGAGTGCCTCTCTAGTTATATCAATTGCCGTGCCAAAACAGCAGCTATTGCGCATATATACGGGCTTCCCCGCAGATGAGGGCGGGCATCCGATATTGCAATCCGTCTAAATTGGTAGCATAGTGGCCTTTAGTGGTAGCGTATTGGTACGCACACTGGCATTAAATAGGTTTTTCGTGCGGGAAAAGGGGTTGTTGCTTGCTATTGAAGG
>CAHJWV010000134.1 GCA_903643055.1 Burkholderiales bacterium
AAAAATCCCATCTGGGACTGGACAGCGGTCGCTTTGCGTTGCAGCTGGACTCTGGCTACCGCATGTCGCTGAAGGTGCGCAGAAACGGCCTGAGTGTGATGGTGCGTGGCGATTTCTGACGCCGTTGGCAACCCGGTCTTCGCTCAAAAAGGTTTTCGCCCGAAGAAAAAACGTCAGGGTTTGATCGGAGAGACCAGAGAGCGGAGGACACCGTCCTCGCCAGAATGCCCTCCAAACATCAATGACGACGGCGAATCAGCCGCCGCTTTTTTGCCGCTGATACGCCTGATCGGAAGGCGTGCCGCGGTCGGTGTCCACCACACCGCGCACCACATCATCATGTGCCTTGCGGATCACCGGTCGAACACCCGGCTCGTTGTGACTGTCAGAAGACTCATCGTGCTCATGCGGCATGCGAGGCGAGGATTCACCGCTGTCTTCACTCGATTGCGTGCGGCCCGATTTCGCCTCGGAATGGCTGGGCTGCCGAGATGCGACCTGCGGAGCACGGTCTTGGTTGCCTGTCGCGTGCTCGCTGGAGGAGCGAGTTTCATGCTGTTGATGTTCTCGGTCGCGGGGATGGGTCTTCATTGCTGTCTCCAGGGTGAAAGTCTCATCACCTTAAAGACATGCGGCGCTCATCACCACAAGCTAGCGGGCCGTCGCAAAGTCAGCGCCGGACAGGCCTGTACGTCGGATGATTCTGACTTGGCACGGCGCGCCACGAGAGAGCCGTTTTTTCAACTGGCCGCAACGTGCCGCAAAGTGCAGCGGCCCTTCTCGATCACCCCGCCATGTCACAGCGCTGAAGCAGCTCGATGAAGGTATCCAATGCAGCCTGCCCCTCCAGGCCGTTGTCGCCCTGAAAGACCCGCAGCGCTTCCTCGTCGCAATAACCGCTCTTCCAAACAGTTAGCAGCCGAGGCCCGGCCGCAGCACCTTCGTAAAGAACTGCTTGCGGATGATGGCGCGGGTCGGCACGGATCGTGGCCACCAGCGGCTGGATCACTTCCGGGCGCCCTTCCAGTAGATGGCAGAACTGCTCGCCATCAAACACCAGCGCACCGCTGACGTGAAGCCGGGCATTGTTCAAACGAGAGACGTTGATGATTTGTCGGAAGACGCCGTAGCCCGTTGTGAATGAGGGCCGGCTCAGCTGCAGAACGCGGTAGATCGAGGTATCGCTGGGCAACATGATTTTTATTTTGAGAATGACAAGCGTCGCGAATCTAAGAGCTTCGCGCCGCACTCACCATGTCAAAAGACACTGCAAGCTTGGTACATACTCGCCTCACAAATTCATAAGACAGGAGTGAGGTTGATGGCTGTCGTGCCATGTAAAGAGTGCTCGCTGCGCACGCTTGAATTGTTCGTTCCGCATTCGCCGGATGAGCTGTCATTGATCGAAAACCTGAAGCGCGGTCAGGCCAGCGTGCGCGCCGGCGAAGCGATCATTCATGAGGGCCAGACCGATGCGCCGCTCTACACGCTTTTTTCCGGCTGGGCCTTTCGCTTCAAGACCTTGAGCGATGGCCGGCGGCAGATCCTCAATTTTTTGCTGCCCGGTGACTTCATCGGTGTCCAGCAACGCATGAGTGAGGCATTGGCCCATGGCGTTCAGGCCCTGACCGACGTCAGCCTGTGCACCTTCAGGCGAGATGCGCTGTGGGAACTGCACCGCACCGCACCCAGCATGGGCTTCAACATCACTTGGCTGACGGCGCAGGAAGAATCCTTGGTCGATGACACGCTGCTGTCGGTCGGGCGGCGCAGTGCGGAGGAGCGCATCGCCAGCTTGCTGATCGTGCTGTTCAAGCGCGCTGCCACGCTGATGCCCGATCGCGGCGCGGGTGGCATTCCCTTCCCGCTGACACAGCAGCACATCGCCGATGCCCTGGGGCTGTCACTGGTTCACACCAACAAGACACTGCGCAAGCTGCAACGGCGCGGGCTGCACCACATCGACAACGGCAATCTGTTTCTCGACGATGCACGCGCGCTCGCACGCCTGGCCGATCTCTATGGCGACGGCAAACCGCCGATGCGGCCGCTGGTCTGAGGGCAAGCCTGGGCCATGACGCGAGCGGCAAGCTTCAGCGCCGGAATTTACCTTCTGGCCCGATGATCGACAGATCGGCGTAATCGAGGCCGGTGTGGTCGGTGGACGTATAGGTAATTTCCAGGCCGCCCAGGTCATAACGGTTGAAGGTTTCGAGGGCTTTGCGCAGCTTGTCGGGCGTCGGCTGCGGGCCGGCGCGGCGCAATCCTTCGACCAAGACCTTCGCGCCCACAAAGCCTTCGATCATGCTGGGTGTCAATTCCAGGTTGGCCTGCTTGGCCAGATCGATCGCTTCCTTGATGACCAGTGCTGCAATCGAACGTTCGTAAGGGAAGACCTGGCTCACGACGACACCGCGTGCGAGCTCACCGAGTTCCTTGGCGAAGCCTGACGAAGCATTGTTGGACAAGGTCACCAATTGCGCGTTGGACCCCATCGAACGACAGGCCTTCATCCCGTTGACCACTGCGGTGCCGGAGCCGATGAATATCACCGCCTGGGGATCGGCCGCGATGATCTTCGGCATGATCGCCGTGAAATCCGGCTTGCTGCGGTCGTACTTTTCAAACGCTACCGGCTGCTTGTCGACACTCTTCAAGCCCTTCATCGCACCGATGGCTGCGTCTTCGCCGAAGGAATCGTTGACCTGGACGATCGCGATGCGATCGATGCCAATCAGGCTGAGGTGGGACACCAGCCGTTGTGCTTCACGCTGATAGGTCGCGCGGACATTGAACAGCCATGGGTGCACCGGACTGTGCATGATCATTGCGCCGGTCGACGGGGCAATCAGTGGCACGCGCGCTTTACTCAACAGCGGCAAGATGGCTTGCGTATGCGGCGTGCCCCGGTTCAGAAACAACGCGATCGCGCCTTCATCAATCAACTGCCGGGCTGCCACGACCGTCAAGGCCGGGTCGAACTTGTCGTCTTTCGAGATGAGCTGGATGCTCTGGCCGTGAATGCCACCGCGTGCATTGATTGCATCGAAGTACAGTTTTGCACCATTGGTCGCCTCCTTGACGCTGCCAGCCACCGCTCCGGTGATGCCCACCGGTTGGCCGATCTTGATTTGAGCCATGGCTGGGGCCATCAAGCTCAGGATGCTTATCAAGCACATCATCAATTTCTTCTTCATGGCGTTCTCCGTCGCAATCGCTTCGTGAGGAATAAATCCCGATGGCCGATTCTCGTTATTCACATATCGTTTCCAATCAAACCATTTCATCGAAAGCCAGGGTCAATGAGAAAAATGGCCGCATGAGCTAAGAGATTCCAGCGAGAACACAGGGCAGAGACCTCATATTTTCCCAAGGCTAAAGTTTGCAGTTCAAAGGCCGATAAGTTGTTTGATCAGATACGAGCGATGGTGATCTCGCCTGCGGCTGCCATTTGCGGCCGCGGCGAAATCCTCGGCGTTCATGTCGATTGTCGAAAAGCCATAACGGCCTGATTACGCAGCGTTCTCAGCAGCGACAACTCTTTCTCACCCAGCGCGATGCCACCTGGCTGAGCTTTGTCGGCATAGATCAGTGCAAAGGGCGCGCCTTTCATCAGCAAAGGCAATAACAAGAACGCCGGCGCGTTGACGCCTTGCCGGTACCACGCCGGCAGCTTGGCAGCGATGTGGCTGACGGTGGCATCGGCAATCAACGTGTCGGCGCCCTTCATGCACACAGCACCGAACAGATCGATCGGCGCGCCGGGCGTCGGCTTGAGCGGCACCTTGAACTTGCTGCTGACGGCCTCCACACCCTCGCCCAGGCCAAAGCGGCCGGTGAGCATTTCGGTCTTCGGGTCGCGCAGGCAAAACACGATGCGGCGAAAGCCCAGCGCGCGCAGCATGGTCTCAAGGATCATGCGCAGCACTTCGTTGAGCTTGAAGTCTTCGACCATCGTGTTGGTGATGTCCTGAATGCCAGCGGCCAGCATATCGATCGCTGCCTGCGGGTCGAAGTTCGACGTCGGCAGATCTTCCGGCTCGCGGCCGACGGGCATCGTGGCCTGCAATTGATGCTCGGTCAGGCTGTCTTGCGATGAATGCTTGCCTGTGCCGTTGCCCGGCGGCTCCATCAAGCGGCGCAGCGCGGAATGCGGCCCGATGTGCAAACTCATCGCCTGTGACAACTCGATCAGCCGCTGTTGGGCCACCAGCGCTGCCGCCTGCATCTCGCGCACATCGATGCCCAATGCGCGGGCATAGCGCTGGGCCACGCCTGCAATCGTCTGGCTGACCTGGCCGGGCTCGGCCGTCAGCATCGCATCGGTCACTTCGTTGGAAGCCAGCGCAATCCAACGCATGCGCTCGGCTGCGCTGTCGCAAGACCGTGGTGGCGGGTCGCCTGCCGGCTTGCGCATGCAGCGCTGCAGGCTTTCGGGCAAGCCCCAAGCCTTCGCGACACCCAGGCCCAACTCTTCGAAGCTCAGGCCGAGCACGGTGATCGATGCGGCCTGCTCCTGCGCGGCCATCGCTCCGGGCGCCATGCCGATTTGTTTGGCCGCCGTTGCAGCCGATTGGCTGCGCACTTGCCGGGCCTCTTCCGGAAAATAAAACTCGGTCAGCAAGCGCCCGAGGTTCTGGAACATCGCGCCCAGAAACGCCTCTTCGCCTTCGCGTGAATTGCCGCAGAGCTCGCTGGCCAGTGAAGCGGCCATCAGCGAGCGCAGAAACTCCTCCTTCAGCTGCAGCGCATGGGCCTTGTCGTGCATGTGCTCCAGCAGCACCAGGCTCAAAGCCATATTGCGGATGCCGGCAAAGCCGATCATCGCGACCGCGCGCGACACGGTGCTGATGCTGCCGCCCCTCTGGCTGTAGCGCGCGGTGTTCACCAGGCGCAGCAGCTTGTTGGTCAGCGCCACGTCTTTCAGGATCTCGGCCGACAGGCTGCCCAGGCTTTCGTTCTCCGAACTCGCCACCCGCTGGATGCGTGCCACCGAATCCGACAGCGCGGGGAAATCGCTCTTGTGGCGCATGCGCCGCAACAGGAAATCGAGTGTGGCGTTGCTGCTGCCCGCCGCATTTGCGCTGTCGGTGCTCGCGGCCGGCGCCAGCCATTGCCGCAAGGCATCACGGAAGGCCGAAGCCGACAGATGCCGTTGCAACGGGTCTCGCGCCAGCCCGCGCAGCACGATGGCCCGCAAGGGGTCGTCCACCTCAGCCGGCGTGCTGATCGGCAAAGCCTGGTCTTCGTGGGCAATGCGGTACATCGCGCGGTAAGGGTCGCGCTCGGCCACCACCTGCTGGCCACACAGTAATTCGGCGAGCACCAGCGCGGCCGAGAAGATGTCCATGCCGGGCGACGGCGGCAGGCCGTGCGTGGCCTCGGGCGACATGTAGCCCGGCGTGCCCACCACCTGCTGCTGCGTGGCGTCCTGCATGCGCGCAGCGATGCCGAAGTCCATCACCCGCGCGCGGCCAGCGCTGTCAACGAGGATGTTGGACGGCTTCAAATCGCGGTGAATCACGCCGGCGCCATGCGCCACATCAAGCGCATCCAGTACCGTGACCATCAGCTCGACCGCTTCTCGCGGCGGCATCGCGCCGCGGGCACGCAGGTGCTCGCTGAGCGTTTGCCCCGCCACATATTCGAAGACGAGATAAGACTGCTGGTCATGCACATCGGCCTCGAACACCTGCACGATGTGCGGATGATTCAGCCGGCTGACGCTGCGCGCCTCCTGCAGCCATTGATTGACCGCGCCCATGCTCGCGCCGACATGCATCAGCTTGACCGCCACCTCGCGCTCCAGCCGCGGGTCGAAGGCCAGCCAGACCGTCGCCTGCGCACCGCGGCCGATCTGGCGGCGCAACTCGAAGCGTCCCAGGTTATGCGGGCGGGCGGCCAGGGCGGTGGTCATCGCAGCAATCGTTCAGGACGTTCGGGACGAGGCGTCAAGGGGGAAGATCCAACACGCCAATTCATGACGACGGATTCGAATGGCGCGATGCCAGCAAGGCCTGGAAAGAGCTTGGCGCTGCGGCAGCGTCCTGCGTGAGCGTCTTGCTGCGCACCGAACCCGGCACGTTGCCCGCCTTCAACGCGCTGCGCGCGGCTTGCAAGGCCTCGGCAATGTCTTTCGAGCTGATCGTCAGCACCCGGCCATAGCGCTGCGCAATCTGCGCCAGCGCGACAGCCACCTTGCTGGGCGCCGTCAGCGTGACCACGTCGACAATCTCGTTGGCCGCACTGGCGGCGATGCGCAGTGCATCGCCATCGCTGTCAGGTTGGCGCACCGGGCGCAGCAACGACAGGCGGCGGATCATGTGCAGCACTTCGTCGTTCAGGCCCCAATGGCGCGCTACTGCCGCGCCGAGCGATTCCACGTCCACGCCCAGCACCGCATACGACGCGTTTTCTTCGCTCATGCCCGGCATCTCGGCCTCGCCGGGCTTCGGTGGCGGCAAGGTCTGCAGCAGCGATTGAATCTGTTCGGCCTCGTCCGGAAAGTGGTACTGCACCAGCAGGCGCCCGAGGTTCTGCAACGCCGCCACGAGGTAGATGACCTCCGGGTCATAGCCCGCCGGGCGCAGCTCCTGGGCCAGATGGCCGGCCATGCGGGTGCGGTCCATCAGCCGCTGCAACGCCGTGGCCTTGTCTTCATCGAGCGGGCCCGGCCAGGGCCGAAGCGCGGCGGCCGCATGGCGCAAGCCTTTCAGCCCGACCAGCGCGATGGCGCGGCGGATCGTCAACACCGGCCCGTTGCCCGAGATCTGGCTGCCCTGCACATGGGCCGAATTCACGTTGCGCAGCAACTCGAAGCTCAGCGCCATGTCCTGCAACACCTGCTCGGCCATCTCGTCGGTGCGCTGGCCTTCGGCGACTGCCAGCCGCGCGACCCGCGCGCCGACATTCGGCCCGGCTGGCAAATGGCCAACGGTGCGCAGCCGGTCGATCAGCAGCGCGAGTGCGCCGCCCTGCTCTTCGGCGGCTGCTTCGCGCCAGCCTTCCAGCGCCGTCAGCAGCGTGCGCGCGTTGTGATAACGCAGCCGCTCCTGGCCGGTCGTGGTTCGGTTCGCGATCGCGCGCAGCGCCTCCGGCACCGGCTGCGGCGTGGTCCAGGGCAGGCGCACCAGCTCCCGGCCCAAGGGCGGCAAGCGGTGCAGCACGCGATGGGTGTCGTGCTCATCGAGCGCCGGCTGCGCGCACAGCAGGTGGTGCATCAACACCCCGACCGTCAGCACATCGCGCACGGCGGCCTGGCGCGTGACGCGCAATTGGTAAGGGTCGAGCGGCATCGCGCGCCCGTGAGCCCGGTCGGGCGTCGGCTCGAGCGGCTCTTCGGTGATTCCGGCCGCCGCCAGCCCCATTACGCGCAACACGCCTTGTTCGCTGATCAGCAGGTGGTGCAGTTGAAGGTCACCATGAACCACGCCGGCCTCATGCGCAAACGCCAGACCTTGCAACAGCTGGATCAGCCATTCGACGGTCTCTGCCGGCGACAGCTGCGGCTGCGCGGCCAGCCGTTCGACCAGCGTGACGCCCAAGGCGCGATCGACGGCGACATAAGGCCAATGGTCTTGCACGCCGATCTCCACCGCATGCGCCAGGTTCGGGTGCGTGATGCGCGTGGCCTTGCGGGCCTCGGCCGTCCAGCGCTCCTGCGCTGCGACGTCAACGGGCTGCACCCGAGGCATCGTCATCATCAGCTCTTGGGTTGAACGCGGATCGAACGCCAGCCACACCATCGTGCGGTCGCTCTTGCCCAGCAACTGGCGCAGCTCGAAGCGGCCGAACGCGCGGGTGGCGTTTGGATTGGCTGCGGTGTGGTCCGCTGCGGGAGGGTCCGTTTCGAGCATGGGGGCGCAGTCGCTGACATGAAGTTGGCGAATGACCCCATTGGACGACCGGCCTTCATGTCGCAATGCGCGGATCAGATCGGAAATACCTGCCCAATTCGCAAGCTGCACGTCAATTGCAGGGCCGCTGTGAATTCGGTCGCTGTGGCCGGCACCTCACGCGTTTTCCTCACGCGGTTTGCAGCGGCCATCGACGCAGCCCCCATGGGCCACGCAGAACGCTCGATGCGTTTGGCAGGCACCGATGAATCAGCCGCTCAGCCCAACACGGCGTCCACTTCCAGCACCTCACCGGCGCCGCTGATCAACGCGCAGCGCACGGCATCGTGCGGCTGCAGGCGCTGCACGACCTCGCGGTAACGCCGCAGTTGCGCCTGGTACTCCAGCTGCGCCTGCGGTTGATGGGCCAACTTGTAGTCGAGCACCCACCATTCGCGCTCGCCCGAATCGGTCTGCAGCGCCACCAGGCGATCGATGCGCAACAGCTCATCGCCATCGGCGATCGGCACCTCGTTGCCGGACCATGCCAACGCCGCGCCGTCGAAGAAGCGCCGGCAGGCCGGGCTGCGCAGAATGGCGCCCGCGCGCCGAGCCACCTCCGCCGGCGCCACCGCGAATTCGATGGCCGCGGCAGCGGCCAGCGTCGGCAGGTCCACGTCATCGAGTGCCGTGCCGACGGTGGCCCATTCGAGCACCCGGTGCATCGCACTGCCCACGCGCGAAGCTTCCGACGCCGGCTCGCGCACCGGGCG
>CAHJWV010000135.1 GCA_903643055.1 Burkholderiales bacterium
CGAGATCTACACTCTTTCCCTACACGACGCTCTTCCGATCTTGCAGCAGTTCGAAGTGAAAGCCCACGAGATCCTGAACCGCGGCTACAGCGACCGCTTCACCGCGCTGATGCGCTTCCAGGCCGAGCGCGCGCATCGCTTTTATGACGAAGCCTTTGCCTTGCTCCCCGATGCCGACCGCCAGCGTCAGAAGCCGGGCTTGATGATGGGCAACATCTACCGCACCCTGTTGCGCGAGATCGAATCCGACAACTTCCAGGTTCTTCATCAGCGCACGTCGCTGACGCCGGTGCGCAAGCTCTGGATTGCGTTCCGCACGAACTGGCGAGGCCGCTGATTGGCCGCCGCCCGGCGTGTGGCCGTGATCGGCGGCGGTTGGGCTGGCCTGGCCGCCGCGGTCGAGGCCTGCCACCGCGGCCATTCGGTCACGCTGTATGAGATGGCGCCGCAGCTGGGAGGCCGCGCACGCGCGGTCGACTTCGACGGCCTGTGGCTCGACAACGGCCAGCACATCCTGATCGGCGCTTATGTACAGACGCTGTCGTTGATGCGCACCGTCGGTGTCGACATCGATGCCGCCTTCGTGCGTACGCCATTGCGTGTGACTTATCCCGACGGCGCCGGTTTGCAGTTGCAAGAAGGTTCGCCGATCTGGGCCTTTGCACGTGCAGTGGCGACCTATCCGGGCTGGCGCTGGAGTGAAAAGTTAGCGATGGTGTTGGCCGCAACCCGTTGGGCCTTGAGAGGCTTTCGCTGCGATCCGTCGATCACCGTCGGCCAACTCACTGCGCACCTGCCTCAGGCCGTTCGCGATGAGTTGCTGGACCCGCTTTGCATTGCCGCGCTCAACACACCGTCACCGCAGGCGAGCGCCGCTGTTTTTCTGCGCGTTCTGAAAGACGCCTTGTTCTCCGGCCCGGGGTCGGCCGATCTGCTGATGCCGCGCCACAGCCTGAGCACGCTGTGGCCTGAACCGGCAGCACGCTGGTTGAAAGCGCAGGGTAGCGACGTCCGTCTCACGCACCGCGTGAACACACTTGAGCGCAGCGCGCAGGGCTGGCAGGTGGATAACGACGCCTTTGATGCCGTCATTCTGGCGAGCACCGCAGTCGAAGCGGCGCGGCTTACCGCGTCAATTTCCCCCGCGTGGTCGCTGCAGGCCCGCGCGCTGCACTACGAGCCGATCGTGACGGTCTACGCCCATAGCTCAGGCGCTCGCTTACCGCAAGCCATGATGGCCTTGCACAGCGATGAGCACTCACCGGCGCAATTCGTCTTCGACCTGGGCGCACTGTGCGGCCCGGAGCGAAATGGCATGCTGGCATTCGTGATCAGCGGCGCCGCATCATGGGTCGATCAGGGCCTTGCAGCCACCGAAGCGGCCACCTTGCAGCAAGGCAGAACCGCCCTCGCCGCTTATCTGAAGCACCCACTGGAGGCACTTCGCTCGACCACCGAGAAGAGAGCGACTTTTCTTTGCACGCCGGGGCTGCAGCGCCCGCCCGCCGCGATCGATCGTCAGCTGTGGGCGGCGGGTGACTTTGTCGACGGCCCGTATCCAGCAACCCTTGAAGGCGCGGTGCGAAGCGGTTGCACGGCCGCTTCATCCATCATCTGAAAACACGGCACGGCCGCTTCGATCGGCCTTCATTTCGCGATGCAAAAAGCGAGCGAATTGAGTCAGAATCGGCCGCATGAAGAGCAAAGAGGATCAGAAGCCGGCGATCCAGGTCATCGAGCGCATGTTCTCGCTGCTGGACCTCCTTGCCTCACACCAGGACCCGGTGTCGTTGAAGCTGATCAGCGAGCAAACCGGGCTGCACCCCTCTACCGCCCATCGCATCCTGAACGACCTGACGGTCGGGCGTTATGTCGATCGGCCTGAAGCCGGCAGCTATCGCCTGGGCATGCGCCTGCTTGAACTCGGCAATCTGGTGAAGGCCCGGTTGGATGTCAGGGATGCAGCGCTTGGTCCGATGCGCGAATTGCACAAGCTGACCCATCAGCCGGTGAATCTGTCGATGCGCCAGGGTGATGAGATCGTCTACATCGAACGCACTTACAGCGAACGCTCCGGCATGCAGGTCGTGCGTGCCGTGGGTGGGCGGGCGCCGCTGCATTTGACCTCGGTGGGCAAGCTGTTCCTTGCCCACGATGACCCACAACGAGTTCGCGCCTATGCAATGCGCACGGGCTTGGCCGGCCACACGCGCAACAGCATCACCGAGGTCACGATCCTTGAACGCGAATTGTCAAAGGTGCTGCAGTACGGCACCGCGCGTGACGACGAAGAACTCGAGCTCGGCGTACGCTGCATGGCGGCCGGCATTCTGGACGATCAAGGCAAACTGGTTGCCGGCCTGTCGATTTCGGCGCCGGCCGATCGATTGGAAGAGAGCTGGCTTGAGCGCCTGAAATCCACCGCGGCCCACATCTCCGCCGCACTCGGCCACCGTACTTAGCGACCGACGCTGTTCGTGAAATGAAAAGAGCCCTTCAAGGGCACCCCTTTCAAGGTCTGAGTGAGGATCGCCAATAAGCTTGCGCTTCATTTGAGAGACATGGAGCGCCGTTGATGCTGGAAGCAGTCCTTACCCGATTCGAAGAACATGCACCGGTCAGCGTGATGGCGCGCGTGGCGCTGGAGCGGGCGATAGAGCCGGGGTGGGTGGACGAGGTGTTCGAGAAGAATCGGCGAAGGCAGTACCCGCGAGAATTGCTGTTCTCCACGGTGGTGGAGCTGGTGTCGCTGGTGTCGCTGGGGCTGCGCCCGAGCTTGCATGCCGCGGCCCAGAAGGCAGGCAATCTGGCGGTATCGCTGGCCGCGCTATACGACAAGGTCAAGCGCACTGAGCCGCAGATCCTGCGAGGCTTGGTGCAAGGCAGCGCCCAGCGTCTGGGGCCGGTGGTCCAAGAGATGGCGAACGCGCCGAGCCTGGCGGGCTGGCGGCTGCGTGTGCTCGACGGCAATCACCTGCCGGCCAGCGAGAAGCGGCTGGGCGCGTTGCGCGGGCATCGTGGCGCGGCCCTGCCTGGTCACACCCTGGTGGTCTACGATCCAGACAGCACCTTGGTGACGGACATCGTCGCGTGCGAGGACGCGCACGCCCAGGAGCGCGCGGCGATGGCGCCATTGCTGGCCTGTGCGCAGCCCGGGGAACTGTGGATCGCCGAGTGCAACTTTTGTACCCACACCATCGTGCAGGGCTGGCACGAGGCGCAGGCCAGCTTCATCGTGCGCGAGCATGCGCGCCATCCCCGGCTGTGCGATGAGGGCCCATGGCAGGCCTGCGGCCGTATCGAGACGGGCGAGGTGCACGAGCAGACGATTTGCGTGGCTGAGGGGCAAGCGCCCTGGCGACGAATCGAGCTGCGACTGGACGTGCCCACCGAAGCGGGAGAACGCAGATGCGGCTGTGGAGCAATCTGCCTGCCCGGGTGAGCGCCCAAGAGATCGCCCAGCTGTAGCGCAAGCGCTGGCGCTGGCGCTGGCGCATCGAGTCGATGTTCCAGCGGCTGGAGTC
>CAHJWV010000136.1 GCA_903643055.1 Burkholderiales bacterium
CGATAACGCAGCCAAGGCATGAGCACGCTGTTCACCTTCCCCGGCCAGGGTGCGCAACGCGCCGGCATGTTGCATGGCTTGCCCGATGACCGGCAGGTGCGTGACACCTTGACCGAGGCCAGCGACACCCTGCAGCGGGATGTGTTGACGCTGGACAGCGAAGCGGCTTTGCGCTCGACCGTGGCTGCGCAGCTGAGCTTGCTGGTCGCGGGCGTGGCGATGGCACGGCATCTGATCGCGTTGGGCGGCCGGCCCGATGCCGTCGCGGGTTTGTCGATCGGCGCCTATGCCGCCGCCGTGGTGGCCGAGGCACTGGCTTATCGCGACGCGCTGCGGCTGGTGGATCAACGCGCCCGTCTGATGGAGTCGGCCTATCCCGAGGGCTACGGCATGACGGCGATCCTCGGCCTGCAGCAGCCCGTCTTGCAGGCTTTGATCGCGCAGGTTCATGCACCGGATTCGCCGGTGTATCTGGCGAACATGAATGCACCGACGCAGCTGGTGATCGCCGGTGAAAACGCCGCGATGGCGCGCGTGGCGGCGC
Source organism: Burkholderiales bacterium (assembly GCA_903643055.1). Next base: position 545 of record CAHJWV010000136.1, read on the forward strand.
TGGCGCGTGAGCAAGGTGCGCAAGGCATCAAGCCGATTGCGATCAGCGTGCCGTCGCATTGCGAGTTGCTCGCAGCGCCGGCGCGTGAACTGGAGAAGGCGCTGTCGGCGGTACCGGTTCATCCGCCTCGGCTGCGCTGCTACAGCGCAAGCCTCGGCCGCGAGTTGCGCGACGCCGGGCGCATGGCCCACGATCTGGCGCACAACATGGCCTTGCCGGTGAACTGGCATGAACTCAGCGTGCTGACCAGTGAGCGCGGCGTGGGCCTGGTGGTCGAAATGCCGCCGGGCGAGGTGCTGACGCGTTTGAGCCAAGCGGCGCTGCCGGAGGTGCTGGCCGTGGCGGCGGCAGCTACGCGCAGTGACACAGTCATTGAACTGATGGCGAGGGAGTCTCGGCGCGAAGATGGATCGTGAGAGCCAAAACCTTGCATGACAGGGCGGCAAACCGGTCACCGCTCTCGGGGTCCATCTCAAGCCCAAGCGGGGTCACCCACCCACCAAGGCCTTCACCGAGAAGTACAGCAGCGAGGGCCCGAGCAGGCAGCCCAGGCCGGTGTGGAAGGTGGCGCCCAGCGCGCCATACGGCACGAGCTTGCGATCGGTGGCGGCAAGCCCGGCCGATACGCCGCTGACCGTGCCGGCCAGGCCGCCGAACACCATCGCCGAGCGCGGTGTTTTCAGGCCGAGGAAGCGCGCGGCCATGGGCGTGCCGACCATCACGATGATGGCCTTGACGAGGCCGGTCGCGATGCTCAGCGCCATCACATCCGGGCTGGCGCCGATTGCCTCGCCTGTGACTGGGCCAACAATGTAGGTGACGGCGCCGGCAACGATCGTCGTCATGCTGACGGCATCGGAATAACCCATGCTCCAGGCGACCGACGAGCCGACGATGAACGGCAGCACCGTGCCCAGCAGCAAGGCGATCGCGCCGACCCAGCCGGCCTTGCGGGCCTCGGTCGCTTGTACTTCGAACGCAGTGGCGACGTTCGCGAAGTCGCGCAGCATCGCGCCACCCATCAAGCCGATGCCGCTGAACAAGGAGATGTCGGCCAGCCCCTTGTGGCTACCGGTTTGCAGGCCGCCCCCATAAGCCAGCGCGAGGCCAATGACGATGGCGATCGCCGAGCCGTGCACCCGGCCGAGCGTCAGATGCTTGGAGATCTGCATCGACAGCAGCATCGCGATGCCGACACCGCCGACACTGGTCTTGACGCCCAGGGTCTGGCCTAGCAGGTCACCCCACAGGATTCACAACAGATGGCAGGCCGCAAGCAGCGCGGTTTCATAAATGATCAATTCAATCTCCAAAGGGGTGGCTCGGTGGGCCGGCGGGGTGAGGCTGACCGTGTCACAAAGCCGAGTGGCATGAGCCGCGTGTGGCGTGACCCGAAGGTAGCCGCGATCTCGAGGAGATCAATCAACGCCGGGTGCCGACGTTTACGCTCACCGCAACAATCGCCAGCGTCCGTTTGGCGATGATTGGAGATGCTTGGTGATGAACTCAGGCCAAAAGCGCTTTGCGCGTGACCAGGCGGCACACCGCGGCCAGCGCGAGCAGATTCGGGTCGCGCTCGCGGGTTTGGATGAAATGCAGGCCGATGGTTTGCTGCATTCGATAAGGCGCCGCCAGTGGGATCAACTGAACCTTGTCTCGAAAGACATCGCCGACCCGCCCCGGCAGCAAGGTGCAGCCGATGCCGCCGCTGACGAGGTTCATCAGCGAGAAGATGTCACCGACCGTCATCACCACTTTGGGCGTGAAGCGCGCGACCTTGAAGGCGTCGACGAAACCTTGGTACGTGGCGAAGCCATCACCGAGGCTGACAAAGCGCTCTTCGGCGCAGGCACCCAGATCGACGGCATCGACGCTGGCATATTTCGAGCCCACCGGTGCGGCAAAGAAGATGTCATCGTCAAACAGCGCGATCGATTCGATGCCGGTTTCGGCCACGGGCATCGCAGCCAATACTGCGTCGATCTCACCTTGCTTGAGTTTGAACATCAGGTCGGCGTTGGAGCCCAGCACCAGTTCGGTTTGCAGCCCCGGGCAGCGAGCCTTCAGGTCGATGATGATTCTCGGCACGGTGCGGGCCGTCAACGAATAAAGCGAGCCGATGCGGATCTTGTCGGCCGAATAGCCGCCGGCCTCGCGCGTGGCCTGGATGCCGTCGCTCATCAGTTTCAACACATCGCGCGCCGCAGCAGCCAACACATGCGCTGCGGCGGTGGGGTTTAGATTGCGCCCTTCATGGCGAAACAGCTCGCAGCGCACGCCTTCTTCCAGTGACCGCAGCGCCCGATGCACGCTGACGGCGCTGACATCCAGCCGCTCTGCCGCACGGGCGAGGTTGCCCGTTTCCATGTAAGCCAGAAACACCTCCAGCTTTCGGAAAGTGATTTCCTCGTTCATACGGTCAAGCATGGGGGTTGGTCTGCAGATGCATGGTGGGAATGAGCTGAGGTCTTGGGCGGTGAGGGTACCGATCAACAGAGATGAGGCGGCTTCGTTGGATGCCTCTCTGTCTCTCTCTATATATATATGAGGTCGGATGGAGGGGCGGGTTGCGGGAGCAGAGCGCAGTGATTGTCTCAGCCGAAGGTCGGCATGGAGTGTGTCGTGCCTGAAGCGGTGCTTCTCTGGCATTGCGATTGATCGGAGCCAAAGGTCTCTACATCAGTTCGAGATCGAACTGAATGGGCGGCTCGGATTTTCAGTGCCGGCATCTGAGTTCGTGTACTTGCATATGGGTGGTGCCGGCCCACGAATTTCAATCGGTGTAGGGAAGCTAGCGTGCGTCACAAAGCCAAAGGCCCGGGCTGATGCATCTGCACCGGCCCGGGCCTTTGGTCCTTTGAATCTGCTGGAACTGAGTTGGTTGCACCTCGGTTCAAGCGAAGCTGCGCCGATCAGCGAGCTTGAAAGCCGCGATGACTTCGAGCAACCCGCGGGCCTGCTGCTTCAGGCTTTCGGCGGCGGCCGCACTTTGTTCGACCAGGGCTGCGTTCTGTTGGGTGCCTTGGTCTAGCGACGATACGGCGTTGTTCACTTGAACGATGCCACTGCTTTGTTCGGAGGTGGATGCATTGATTTCCGCCACCAGATCGGTGACGCGGCGAACTTGCGACACGATGTCGGTCATCGTGCTGCCGGCCTCACCGACCAACTGACTGCCAGCCTCGACCTTCTCCACGCTGTCGCCGATCAAGCTCTTGATCTCTTTCGCGGCTTGAGCCGAGCGCTGCGCCAGGCTGCGAACTTCGCCCGCCACCACCGCAAAGCCTCGGCCTTGCTCGCCGGCACGGGCTGCTTCCACCGCAGCATTCAGCGCGAGAATGTTGGTCTGGAAGGCGATGCCGTCAATCACGCCGATGATGTCGCTGATCTTTTTGCTCGATGCGGTGATCTCGCCCATGGTTGCGATCACGCGCTCGACCACTTGGCCACCGCGGCCAGCCACATCGGCCGCCGAACTTGCGAGCTGGCTGGCTTGGCGTGAACTGTCGGCGTTCTGCTGCACGGTCGACGTCATTTCCTGCATCGATGCGGCGGTTTGTTCCAGTGCGCTGGCCTGCTGTTCGGTGCGGCTCGACAAGTCCATGTTGCCGTTGGCGATCTCGGTGGATGCGGTCGCGATGCCGTCGGCCGACTGGCGGACCCGGCCGACCATCACCACCAGGCTTTCGTTCATCCTTTTCAGCGCGGCCAGCAATTGGCCGGTTTCGTCATGACGATCAACCACGATGTGTGAGCTGAGATCACCGGAGGCTACCGCCTCTGCCAGTTTGACCGCGCGTAGCAATGGCTTGGTGACGGCATTGCTGAGGAACCAGCCGAGCGTGCCGGCGGCCAGCGCCGCGGTGACGCAGACGGCGATCGTGATGGCGCGGTCTTGGGCATAAGCCTGATTGGCGGAATGCACGCGAGCCTGGGCCTGCTGATGGTCATATTCGATGTATTCACCCGTGGCGGCCAGCAGAGCTGCCAGCAAAGGTCTGCATTCGGCATTCATTTTCTTGACGGCTTCATCGCGCCGTCCTTCGCCGACCATGCCGACGATTGCCGTCGCCACCGGGTCATAAGCCGCCTCGATCTTTTCGATCTGGGCCACCAAGGAACGGTCGCGGTCGGTCGCATCTTCAGACCTGCCGACAAACTCTTTCAGCTGCGCCAACAGGGCTTTGACGTCTGCATGCGCTTTGCCCACAGCGACGTTCTCCACCTCAAGATCGGCCTTTTCGGTAACGAGCACGAGGTTGCGAGCAGAAATGGCGCGCCGGCTTGCGGCAGCTCGGATGTCGATGGCCATGCGCTCACGCTCCGCAACGCCATTCAGATAGCTTGTGAAGCGATCGTTGGAGCGATTCAACGAGCGCAAAGACAAACTGGAAACCAAGACCACGATGGCCGCCAAAAGGGCAAATCCGAGAAGCAGCTTGGTTTTGACACGAAGGTGGCTGAATGACATAGGGATCCTGTTCGCGAGCGAACGCGCTGCCCTCAGCGGTGGATCAGCATGGGTGAGGGTGTGGCCTCATGCCGACTGGCAATGTGTGAAATAAATCCTGCTGCACTGATTGGTGTATCGGCGGGAGCAAAGCAGGCTTGAGCGGCCATCGACAACTCATTCGTCTCAATTCATGGGCAATCGGAATCTGCGCATGTGAATGGTTAGAACCTGAATCTTGTGTCCAGGTCTCCGGAATCATTTGCTATCCAGTGGCTTCGTGCCTCTTCAGTGGATGAATTGCTGCTTTATCAAGCAGGCTGTTCTTCAAGAAATTCGTGTTTCGATCAGTGGGATACGCTGGAGATTGAATCCTAGGCGGCACGGCGAGGCTCGATGCTCGGAAAAGGCGGCCATGAGTAAGCTTGCTCTGCGGATGACGCAAGTGCGCCGCGGGCCCCTCCCCGGGGCACTTTGCAAGCTTGCTTGTGTGTCACTGGGGGGCAAAGAGCATTCGGCCCACTTCTATTCAGCACAGGCGGGCACGAAGTTTGAACTTGCAGGCGTGGCGACCGCGCAAACAACGACATCTTCTACAGCCGTTTTCTAACCACCAAAATACGCGGATTGAAAACGTTTGCAAAACGGTAGAAAACAATTTGTGCAAATGTCAGATCGGAAGATTATTCCGATGAAATTGCTGCTAAAGCACATACAGCCTTGAAAGGCTAAGTGTGATGGTGGCCCTCCCGGGCGACCATCACACTTCACATCAACTGCCTCAGGCTTTGGACGCTGTACTGCGTGTCCGAGCTTTCGGTTTCGGCTGACTTTGCGTTGCGACCCATTGGCGGCTGGCTTCACGCTTGGCTTTGGTCGCTGCGCGTTGGTAAGCCATTTCGGCTCTGCCACGCATCGCGATCGCCTTCGCTACAGCCAATTGGTACTTCTCCACCGTGTAGGTGTTCTCTGTCCCAATGTAGACACTTTGCCTGCGTGGTGTCTCGCCAAAGCGAGGCAGAGAAACAGACAGGCTGCAATCGCGAAC
>CAHJWV010000137.1 GCA_903643055.1 Burkholderiales bacterium
TACAAGGTCTCGGGCGGCTTGCATGGCGTGGGCGTGAGCTGCGTGAATGGGTTGAGCAAATGGCTGCGGCTGACGGTGCGCCGCGACGGCAAATCGCATTTCCTCGAATTCAAGCAAGGCGTGCCGCAAGACCGCGTATTCGAGCAGCGCAATGGCTTTGAGATCTCACCGATGAAGATCATTGGTGACACAGAAAAGCGTGGTACTGAAGTCCATTTCTTGCCCGACCTGGAAATCTTCTCCAACATCGATTTTCACTATGAAATCCTCAGCAAGCGCCTGCGCGAGCTGAGCTTCCTGAACAACGGCGTGAAAATCCGCCTGGTCGATGAACGCAATAACAAGGAAGACAACTTCGCGTATGCCGGCGGCGTCAAAGGCTTCGTCGAGTTCATCAACACCGGCAAGAAATCGCTGCATCCGAATGTCTTCCACGCCACCGGCGAGAAGCTCAGCGACCAAAATACCAACGTCACTGCCGAAGTGGCGATGCAGTGGAATGATGGCTACAGCGAGAACGTGCTGTGCTTCACCAACAACATTCCGCAGCGCGATGGCGGCACCCACCTGACCGGGCTGCGCGCAGCGATGACCCGCATCATCAACAAGTACATCGAAGACAACGAACTTGCCAAGAAGGCCAAGGTCGAAGTGACGGGCGATGACATGCGCGAAGGCCTGTGCTGCGTGCTGTCGGTGAAAGTGCCTGAGCCCAAGTTCTCGAGCCAGACCAAAGACAAACTCGTCAGCAGCGAAGTGCGTGGCCCGGTCGAAGACGTCGTGAGCAAGATGCTCACCGACTACTTGCTGGAGAACCCGGTCGACGCGAAGATCATCTGCGGCAAGATCGTGGAAGCCGCCCGTGCCCGCGAAGCCGCACGCAAGGCCCGTGAAATGACGCGCCGCAAAGGCGTGCTCGATGGCATGGGCTTGCCCGGCAAGCTGGCCGATTGCCAGGAGAAGGACCCTGCACTGTGCGAGATCTACATCGTCGAGGGCGACTCCGCCGGTGGCTCGGCCAAGCAAGGCCGTGATCGCAAGTTCCAGGCGATCTTGCCGCTGCGCGGCAAGATCCTGAACGTCGAGCGGGCGCGCTTCGAGCGCCTGCTGACCAGCAATGAAATCCTCACGTTGATCACGGCGTTAGGCACCAGCATCGGCAAAGACGAATTCAACCCTGACAAGCTGCGCTACCACCGCATCATCATCATGACCGACGCGGACGTGGACGGTGCCCACATCCGTACGCTGCTGCTGACCTTCTTCTATCGCCAGATGCCGGAGATCGTCGAGCGCGGCCACATCTACATCGCGCAGCCGCCGCTCTACAAGGTCAAGCTCGGCAAGGAAGAGCAGTACCTGAAAGACGGGCACGAGTTGGATGCCTACCTGCTGAAGGTGGCGCTGAAAGACGCCAAGCTCGAAACCGGCACCGGCGGCCCGGTGCTTCAAGGCGAGACCCTGGAAACCTTGGCGCGCCAATACGTGCTGGCCAACAACGTGGTCGACCGCTTGAGCAGCTGGATGGACATCGAAGCCTTGCGCGCGATGGCCAATGGCATGGCGCTGAAGCTCGACAGCCTGGAAGCCGCAGAGGTGTCGGCCCAGGCCTTGAAGGCCGCGCTTCACAACGCCGAAGTCACAGCCGAATTCGATGCACGCATGGACAAGCACATCCTGCGCATCAGTCGCATGCATCACGGCAACGTGAAGAGCAGCGTGATCAGCGCCGACTTCGTGCACGGCGCTGACTATGAAGTGCTCAGCACTGCCGGCATCACGTTCAAGGGCCTGGTCAGTGCAGAAGCCATCGTCAAACGCGGCGAAGGCGAAAAGCAGAAGGAAGCCAAGGTCGGCGACTTCCGCCAGGCCATGGCCTGGCTGCTGCAGCAAGCCGAAAGCGCCGTCGGCCGCCAGCGCTACAAGGGCCTGGGCGAAATGAACCCGTCGCAGCTGTGGGAGACCACGATGGACCCGACCGTGCGCCGCCTGCTGCGCGTGCAGATCGATGACGCGATCGAGGCCGATCGGGTGTTCACGATGCTGATGGGCGACGAGGTTGAGCCTCGTCGGGAGTTCATTGAGGCAAATGCGTTGCGAGCGGCGAATATTGATGCCTGAACTGTCGGGTGACACCGAAAGTGAAATTTCTGCCAAGTTGCTGAAAAGGTAATGACATAGGACCTGAGAGGCCCGGCTTTGCTGCGCCTTTTTTCGGCCTGACTTGGTAAACGTAGAAGGTTGCAATGTGCAAGCCCGACCGCAGCATTTTGTAAGATGTTGCAAGCTTCCTAGAGGGGCTGAATGACAAGAACGGCAATCAGGGGAGCCTCTCGGCCACGGCGCAAGACCGAAGTGCCTGGCCAAGCGTTAGGCATCGGGCTTCAATACACTCGTCTTCTACAACTGCTTTTGCAGGCTCTTCCTGGAAGCGCCTGCAGCATGGAGTATTTGGACGACGTCGCCCAGGAAAACGCTCATGGAATCACACTCGGACAGAGCAAAAGCGCGCTCACGGCCAACCCAATAGCAGATCGGGCCAAATCACTTTGGAAGACCTTATCGAACTGGGTTACTTTGGCCGCCGAAGGCGGTTGCGATCCAGACCGCACGGTTTTCGAGATGTATGTGTCGCGTCCCGCCTCTGGAACTCTGGTTGGCATTTTCTCTGCCGCGTCTACTCTAGACGCGGCGCAGGCAGCTGTTCTGCAGGCGCGCACCACCCTGTGGGGCAATGCTCCGAAATTTCCACTCCGAAGCGGTATTGCGACGGAGATCAAGCCCTATGTCGAGACGGTGTTCAGCGCCGACCCGGTTCTGGTGGCGCGGGTCATCAAGAACTTCACCCTGACGTGCGGCTCCGGCAGCCCTCAAGCCGACGTCGAAGCCATTCTTAAGACACACCCTATCTCACAGAGCAGAGTCCGTGACATAGCCGACCACATGAGCGGCGTCGTCAAGCGTAGGGTCGACGAGTTCTTGGAGGCGGGCAAGCCGGCCGTCATCACGAGCGACGACTTCCATACTTGGTATACCGCATACGTCCAGAAAATCGATCGAGACGTGGTGCTGCGAAGTTATGCAAAGCGGCCCAGCGACAAAGAAGCCTTCGGTCACCTACCCAGAGTGTTCGTGCAGCAGCTCGACCTGATCGGTCTGCCGTTCGAAGACAAGCTCGCGGCAGTAGGTGACTATCTGATGGCCGCTGCGGACCGCACGGCGTGGGCCGTTAGCGGGGATGTGGACTCTATGACGTTCGAGGAGCTTGACGTCAGCCTCACGCGCAGCTGGAAGAACAGGCGGCTTGCCTGCAAGGTGGCACATGGAGACAAAGCTCTCGACGCACAGGGTCTGGCGTTGTACGCCGACTGCATGAACGTAGCAGTGGCCGTGCAGCAGAAGGAAGCGCCTGACCATTTCATTCCGGGTTGCATGCATCGACTGGCCGACGATCTGTCCATCGGTTGGCACCCTGAGTTCGCAGGTCGGCTCAAACCCACGAAGGCAGATTGACGATGCTGGCGAGAGAGGCGCAGAACGTACAGAACCCTGCATTGGGTGCAGCCATCCTCTGGCGCTTTTGTTGCGCCTATAGCACTAGCCACCCCACCAATGATGCCCCCGCGTTGCCCATGCTGTTTTTGGTGCTACCGATCGTGCTGCACCAGGCCACCGTCGAGCTGGTGCGTAGTACCCGGCCGAGTTCGGGGTTGCGCGCCTTTACAGCCAAGTTCGGCGACACCACAGTGTCGAAGCAAGACCTGCTGTTGCAGATCCATGAGCGGTCGCTGCGTTGGCGAACAATAACGCTGCAGTCGATAGAACTGGCCGCTGCAGGGCGCTTGATCCATCTGACGGATGCTGGCAGGGTCATGCCCCTGTCCAAGACCAAGGCGCGAGGCCTGTCCGATGAAGTCAAGCAGCTGTTGGTTGACGCTGAAAAGCTTGGCGCCTGGTGTGGCCCGTTAACCCTGCACGAGATAACGACAACTCTGAAGGTGAGGCTCTGATGTTCTTCCAGATCCGTGCGATCTTGCTGTGGCCTCGTAATCCGGCCTTCCAGCCGCGCCGCGTGCGGTTTGACCTGGGCAAGGTCAACGTGATCAGTGGTGCGTCACGGACTGGTAAGTCAGCGGTTATTCCCATCATCGATTACTGTCTCGGCTCCCGCACCTGCTCCATCCCCGTCAACACCATCCGCAAGCACTGCGAGTGGTTCGGCGTTATCGTCGCGACCGTCCAAGGCGACAAGCTATTTGCGCGACGCGAGCCTGGTGCGCAGCGCAACACCGACGATATGTTTCTGATGGAAGCCGACACCATCAAGGACATCCCGCAGCGCATCGTCAAGAATACCAATGCCGACGCGGTGAAGCGTTTGCTTGACGACCTCGCTGCGCTGTCCAAGCTTGACTTCTCTGGCGGCGAGGAATCAACCGGTTTCGACGGGCGGCCGAGTTTTCGCGATCTGGCAGCCTTCACGTTCCAGCCGCAGAACATCGTCGCCAATCCTGACGTGTTGTTCTTTAAGACCAACACCTACGAGCACCGCGAGAAGCTGCGCAAGATTTTTCCATATGTACTGGGGGCCGTCACACCAGGGCTGATGGCCAAGCAGTTCGAGCTGCAGCGCATCAAGTCGGAGCTGCGGCGCAAAGAGCGTGAACTCAAGGAGGCCCAAAACGTATCGGCGCGATGGTTGGCCGACCTCACTGCCAAGTTCAGCGAGGCGCAGGAGCTGGGTCTGATGACTAAGACCGAGCAGCCGCCAACGCGGGACCAAATGATCGAGTTGCTGGAGGAGCTTGTCGCCCGCACGGACCTGACGATCACCGTCAGCACGGCTACCATTTCCGACGCCCTACGAGAGCTCAATAGTCTAGAGGCCGAGGAGCGGGAGGTCTCGCGCGACCTGACCACCTTGCGGCACCGGCTGGAGGAAATGAATCGCATGCGCGTCGGCGGCAACCAGTACGACGCCGCTATCGGTTTGCAGCGCGGTCGCCTGCAGCTGTCAAGTTGGCTGGTCGGCCAGACTGAGGGCCAGGCAGATTGCCCGATGTGCGGTAGTCACACTTCGTCGGCCCGCGCCAAGCTCGAAGTGCTATCTGCCCGGTTGCAGGAAGTGGAGGCTGAAGCTGGTTTAGACAAGGAGGTGCCCGCCGCCTTCGATCGGGAATTGCAGCGTGTGACGGCCGAGGTTGGTGTGACTACGGAACGCCTTCGCTCAGTTCAGATTCGCAAGCGGGCGCTGTCGGGCCGATCGAAGGAAGCAAGTGAACGTCAGTTCGCAGCGAAGAAAGCCGAGCGGTTCGTCGGGAATCTAGAAGCTTCATTGGACCTGCACCGACGCCTGGGTAGCGACAGCGGTTTAGTGGATGAGGTAACCAAGCTGCGCGAGAGCGCGCAAACATTGGAAACCGAACTGAAGGCACAGGACATAGATACGCGAAAGCGTCGTGCTTTGAATGCCGTCAACAATCACGCTGGCCGCCTCTTGCCATTCCTGGATATCGAGAACCCAAACGACCCGATCTCTCTGGAGATCAGCGACCTGACGATCAAAGTCCGAGGCGCCGATCGTGAAGACTACCTGTCAGAAATCGGCAGCGGCTCCAACTGGCTTTCGTACCATCTGGCCATGCTGCTGGCGCTGCATCAGTTCTACCTGTCCCAGAAGCACAGCCCGGTGCCAGGTTTTCTGGTGCTGGATCAGCCTAGTCAGGTCTATTTCCCGAAAAATCTAGTGCGGCGCCCGGACGACGAAGGGCAGGAACCTTCCCTGCGCGACGAGGACATTGACGCCGTGCGCAAGGCCTTCGAGGTCTTGGGCAAAGTGGTGATGGCAGCTGAGGGCAAGCTACAAGTCATCGTGCTAGACCATGCGTCGCGGGACGTGTGGGGTGACATCCCAGGGGTTGTAGGTTCTAGAGAGTGGCGTAACGGCATCAAGCTTGTACCGATGCGGTGGCTGGAGGCAAACACCGACGAGGCTCCTACGCAACACTGAGGACCACTGTCGTCATTTCTATGCTCCTTCGAAAATTGAGGGTAAGCGTACAGCCAAGTCAATTAGC
>CAHJWV010000138.1 GCA_903643055.1 Burkholderiales bacterium
CCGCCGCGCGCGGCCAACGCCAGCCCTGGAATCCGGCGTGCCGGCCCGACCGCCCAGCATATCGGGCGATGCCCTTGCGGAGGGCGCGACATCGGCGCTACCCGCATCCTCATCCGCCTACGTCAATGAAGCGATCGCCATCGTCGGCCTCAGCGGGCGCTACCCCGAGTCGCGCGATGTCGACGCCTTCTGGCGCAACCTGCGCGATGGCAAGGACTGCATCGTCGAAGTCCCGGCGTCGCGCTGGGACTGGCGTGCGCATTTCAGCGATGACCGCAGCCAGACCGGCGTGCATTTCAGCAAATGGGGTGGCTTCATCGAAGGGGTCGATGAGTTCGATCCGCGCTTCTTCAACATCGCACCGCGCGAGGCGCCCAGCATCGACCCGCAGGAGCGCCTGTTCCTGCAGCACGCGTGGATGGCGATCGAAGACGCCGGCTTGACCCGCGCCAGCCTGCAGATCGCGAGCCCCGCTGGCCAGCCGGGTCAGGTGGGTGTGTATGCCGGCGTGATGTACGGCGAGTACAACCTGTCGGGCAGCCTGGCGGGCATCGCCAACCGGGTGTCTTACTTCCTGAACCTGCACGGCCCGAGCCTGACGCTGGACACCATGTGCTCATCGTCGCTGACCGCCATTCATCTGGCTTGCCAGGATCTGCGCCTGGGCCGCACCCGCCTTGCGCTGGCCGGTGGCGTGAACGTCAGCATCCACCCGAACAAGTACACGATGCTCAGCGGCGGGCAGTTCATCTCCGGTGACGGCCATTGCCAGAGCTTCGGTGAAGGGGGCGATGGCTACATCCCTGGCGAAGGCGTGGGCGTAGTCGTGCTCAAGCGTTTGTCTGAAGCCGAGCGCGATGGCAACCTCATTCATGGCGTGATCCGTGGCAGCGCGCTGAACCATGGCGGCAAGACGAACGGCTACACCGTGCCGAACCCGCAGGCGCAGGCCGACGTGATTCGCCGCGCGCTGGCCGAAGCCGGCATCGATGCGCGGCATGTCAGCTACATCGAAGCCCATGGCACCGGCACCAAGCTGGGCGACCCGATCGAGATCGCTGCGCTGACCAAGGCGTTTCGTGAAGCCACGCAGGCTCACGCCGGCGAGCGCACCGACACCGGCTATTGCCTGATCGGCTCGGCGAAATCGAACATCGGCCATTGCGAATCGGCTGCCGGCATCGCTGGCATCACCAAGGTGCTGTTGCAGATGAAGCATGGCGCGATCGTGCCTTCGCTGCATTCGCGCAAGCTCAACCCGCACATCGACTTCGGCGCGACGCCCTTCGTGGTGGTGCAAGACCTGCAGCCCTGGCATGCGCCCATCGTTGACGGTTTGGCACGGCCGCGCATCGCCGGCATCTCGTCATTCGGCGCGGGGGGATCGAACGCGCACGTGATCATCGAGGAATACCGGGCGCCCGAGATGGCCTGCGCTCGGATACAGGGTCAGGCCTCGGGGCCGGCGCTGGTGCCCTTGTCGGCCCGCACCGCCGAGCAACTGATGCAGCGTGCGCGAGATCTTCAGGCTTTCATCGATGCCGAGGCTGTGGCGCCCGATCTGTCCGCCATCGCCTGGACCTTGCAAGCCGGCCGCGAGGCGATGGAAGAGCGCGTGGCGTTCGTGGCCGATTCCACCGCTGATCTGGCGGCGCAGCTCACTGAATTTCTGAACGGGAGCCTGGGCCACGGGCGCATTCATCGCGGTCAGGTCAAGCCGCATCGCGATGAGATTGCGCGCCTGCAGGCCGATGCGGCCACGCAAGACCGGCTGCAGGGCTGGCTGGGCGATCGTCAACTGGCGCCGCTGGCCGAGCTGTGGAGCCGTGGCTTCGAGATGCCTTGGCGGCAGTGGGCTCCAGTTGCTGCGCCGCGCTTCATCAGCCTGCCAACCTACCCGTTCGCACGCGAGCGCCATTGGCAGGCCCCGGGCGCCCTCGGCCCGTCCGCACTGCCGGCATCGATGCAACGCTTGCACCCGCTGGTGCACGAAAACCGCTCTGACCTGCTGCAACACCGCTACCGATCGGTCTTCGCAGCCACCGAGCCGGTCTTCGACGACAGCACGGCCTCGGGCTTGACGCAGCTGCCGGCGCTGATGGCGCTGGAGATGGTGATCGGCGCCCTGGTGCTGGCCTGGCCTCGTGCCGCGCAAGCCGCTGCCGCAGGTCTGTGGGAGCTGCAGCGCACGCAATGGGGCGAGCCGATGACGGCGGGGCATGCCATCGTCACCGCTTTGTTCCCGGCTGCCGATCATTCGGTGGATGTCGAACTTCATCGTGAAGACAGCGACCCGGTGCATCTGCAAACCCACGCGGTGTTCGTCGAAGGCTTGCAACTGCCGCACCTCGACCTGGGGGCATTGCAGGCCTCGATGCTTCGGCATCCGCAGGCCGATGGGGCTCATTCCGATGAGCTGCATCTGGCGGAAGGGCAGGCGCTGGCTGGCTGGCATCTGCCGCGCGCTGCCGAGGCCCGGGCGGACCTGCTGCCGATGACCTTGCTGCAGCGGCTGCCGGCCTTGCTGGCCCGCGTGATCGGCGCGGCGGCCGTGCCGTTGTCACTGGTGTCCTTGGCCCGTCTGCGCATCGCCTTCGCCGTTCCCGAGTACGCCAGCGTATGGGTACGCCGTGCAGTGGATGGCGCGTTGGACCTCGACATCGCCGATGCGCAAGGACGGGTTTGCGTGCAGATGAGCGGCTTGCACATCGAGGCGATCGGCCTGGAGCCGGCCGTGGTGGCGCCTCACGAGACCCCGGCTCTGGCTGCCTCTGCGACCGCCTCGCCCCGCTTCGCACCGACTCCGCTGCATGGCGCGCCGTCGGCAGCCGACACGGCAGGCACTGAGCAGGCAAATGCGGTGCCGAAAGACATCGCTGCGCAGCCGCGCGAGATGGCCTTGAGCGCGCCGTTGGCGCTTCCCGCCGCATCTGCACAGGATGACGTGGCGGAGCGTCCGTCCGCCACCGTCGCCAAGCCCACGCAGGTTCGCCTGCGTGCGGCGGCACAGGTGTCGACCGATGCGGTACCCGCAAAGGCCCAGGTGCGCTTGCAATCGCCGATCGGTGTCGCGTCGATCGGTGCATCGGTGCAGGCTGCATTACCGGTGCGCTTGTGGGATCAGGGCGGCGGCCTGTTGACGATCGATCTGCACGGCGGCCTGGCGGCGTCGATCGAGGCTTTGGTGACGGCACTTCGGCAGGCGCGCGACGAGCCGGGCTTGAAAGTGCTGTGCGTTCGCGGTCTGCATGCCCAGGCCTGGCAGGGGGATCGCGAGGTGACCAACGCGGCCATCGAGCGCGGCCTGTTCGCGGCACTGGCGGCATTCCCGTGCCCTGTCATCGCGGCGGTGAACCACGGTGCGCGTGGCGCCGGCCTGCTGTTGGCCGCAGCCTGCGATTTCGCGGTGATCGGTGAAGCTGGCCACTTCGGCTTCACCGACGCGGCGCAAGGCCTGATGCCCAGCGACAGCGAAGACCGCTTCTTCCGCGAGCGGCTGGGCGATGCGCTGGCCGATGATCTTCTGTACCACCGCAGCCAGTGCAGCGGGCGTGACCTGAGGGCCCGCGGCTGGGCCGTGCGCAGCGTGGCGGCGGCCGAGGTTGATGCCGAAGCGAAGCGGCTTGCGATCGAGCTGGCGAGCAAATCGCGGCTCGCGCTGGAGTTGCTCAAAACCCACCTGAACCGCCATCTCGCTGCGCTGTTGAGCGGCTTGGTGACCGCCGCAGTGGCGCAGCCGTTGACCGCGGCCGAGCCATCGGCCGAGCGGGTGCTGCCGTTGAAGCTGCAATCAGGCAAGCGCAAGACGCCGGATCTGACAGCGTGGATTCGCCAGTTGAAGGACGCGGTCGAACGCGCAGCGAAGACGCCGGCCTGCTGCGCCATCGTGATCTCCAGCGATGCGGATGACTTCCTGCCGAAGGCGGCCGATGCGGCTTCGCTGAAAGCGCTGCTCGGCTTGTTGCGCCACAGCCCGGTGCCGGTGATTGCAGCGCTGGAGTCGAACGCGCAAGGCGCGGGCTGGTTGTTCGCGCTGGGTTGCGATGCGGCGGTTTATCGGGGCGATGGGCGTTACGCTGCCGGCCCGCTGTGGGCTGCGCCAGCGCTGGCGCGCGAAGTCGCCGCCCTGAGCACGCTGCGTCTGGGTGCTTCATTCGGGGCCGAATTGGTGTTGACGCAGGGCAGCCATGCGGGTGGGGACTTGGCCGCACGCATCGGCACGCTGGTGGTGGCCGATTCCGCGCAGGTCGTGCCCGAGGCGATGCGCCTCGCTGGACAATGGACTGCCTGGCCGCGCGAGGCGCTGACCGCCTGGAAGCAGGCACAGGCCGCACTGCTGCAGCGCCGGATCAACGCACTGCCGGTGATGGATCAGGCCAAGCCCGCCGCCCTGTCGAAGAAAGGTTCGAATGCGAACATCACCATCCCGACGCCGGTGAAGCTGGCTTCGACGGTGGTCGGCCTGACGGCGCATCCCGACGGCGTGGTCGTCATCGCGATGCAGGACCGTGCGGCGAAGAACATGTTCTCGGCCGAGCTGGTGGCGGGCCTCAAAGAAGCCTTCTCGCACATCGATGCGACCCCGCATTACAAGGCCGTCGTGCTGACCGGCTACGAC
This sequence comes from Burkholderiales bacterium, assembly GCA_903643055.1. The sequence goes on from CAHJWV010000138.1 coordinate 4,619, forward strand.
AGCTACTTCGCGACCGGTGGCACGATGGAGACGCTGCTGGCGATTCAGGAAGGGCAGGCCCAGTTCACCGACGAGAAGGTGTTCCAGCGGCCCATGGAATGCGCGCTGCCGGTGGTGGCGGCGATCCAAGGCCATGGCATCGGCGGCGGCTGGTCTTTCGGCATGTATGCCGATCTGGTGCTGCTCAGCGAAGAGAGCCGCTACCTCAGCCCGTACATGGGCTACGGCTTCACGCCGGGCGCCGGCTCGACGCTGATGTTCCCCGCGAAGATCGGCCTCGATCTCGCCCGCGAGACCTTGATGACCGCGCAAGAGATCTCGGGCATCGAGCTGAAGGCGCGTGGCGTGGCGCTGGCTGTGTTGCCGCGCCGCGAGGTGCTGGCTGCGGCCATCGGGCTGGCGGCCCGCATTGCACGCCAGCCGCGTGAATGGCTGCTGGCCCAGAAGCAGCTCTGGGCGCAGCCGCTGCGTTCGGCCTGTGACGACACCTATGGCCGCGAGCTGGAGATGCATGAGCGCACCTTCGTTCGCAACTTGCAGACCTTGCAGACCATCCAGGCACGCATCGCGGCCGAATCGGTGGCGCCGAAAGTGGCCGGCGTGAAGGAAGCGCCTGTGCCGGCACCGGCCATGCCCTCGCCTTGGCTCAAACCCGCGCCGTCGCTGGCCTCGATCGTCAGCGAGCTGCGCTCGCTGCTGGCACAGGAACTGTTTCTCGATGCGGCCGAGATCGACGAAGACACTCCGTTCATCGACCTCGGCCTGGACTCGATCACTGGCGTGACCTGGGTGCGAAAAATCAATTCGCACTACGGCACCTCGATCGAAGCGACCCAGGTCTACAGCCACCCGACGCTGCAGCAACTCGGCCGTGTGGTGGCAAGCCTGGCAAAGGCCGATGAAGCGACGGTCGTCGAGTTGCCGCCGCCCGCTGCGCCGCCAGCGAATCCCATCAGCGCGGCACCGCCGGCGCTGGCAACGGTCGTTCCGATGCCCGCTTCAGTGCCGAGCCCGCAC
>CAHJWV010000139.1 GCA_903643055.1 Burkholderiales bacterium
ACCGGCGCTGCTGCATGCGGTCGCGGTGCTGGTGATCGCCTGCCCTTGTGCGCTCGGGCTGGCCACGCCCGCCGCGGTGATGGCCGGCACCGGCGTGGCGGCCCGCCACGGCATCCTGATCAAGGACGCCGAAGCGTTGGAGATGGCGCATGACCTGCGTATCGTGGCCTTCGACAAGACCGGCACGCTGACCGAAGGCCAGCCGCAGTTGTTGTTCTGCCAAGCGGCGCCAACGGAGAACGCCGCGTTCAATCATTCGCTTCTGGCCGACGCCGCGGCCGTTCAAGCCCACAGCGAGCACCCTTTGGCGAAGGCGGTGCGGGCCGCCGCGCAGCGCGAAGGCCTCACGGTGCCGGTCGCCAGCGGCACACGGGCCATCGCCGGGCGCGGTGTGGTTGCGCAGGTGAACGGCCGTGAATTGCACTTGGGGAGCCACCGCTACATGGACGAGTTAAGCGTTCCATGCCATGCCTTCGCCGAACCTGCGCAGCGTTTGCAGAGCGAGGGCCGCACGGTGTCGTGGCTGGCCGATCTGAGCGACCCGGCGCAGCCGCGGCTTCTGGGTTTGCTCGGCTTTGGCGATGAGCTGAAGGCCTCGGCGCGCGCAGCCATCCAGCGCTTGCGCGATCAAGGCATCCGCACGGTATTGCTGAGCGGCGACAACCGCGGCAGCGCCGAAGCCGCGGCCCATGCCTTGGGCATCGACGAAGTCCATGCCGAGGTCTTGCCCGAAGACAAGGCGCGGGTGATTGCACAACTGAAGCAATCGTTGGCCAGTGTGGGCCACGGTGCAGGCCGCGTTGCGATGGTCGGCGACGGCATCAACGATGCGCCGGCGTTGGCGGCGGCCGATGTCGGCATCGCAATGTCGACCGGCACCGAGGTCGCGATGCAGGCCGCCGGCATCACGCTGATGGGCGGTGACCCGGCGCGTGTGGCCGATGCGATCGACATCGCACGGCGCACGCAACGCACGATCCGCCAGAACCTGTTCTGGGCCTTCATCTACAACGTAATCGGCCTGCCACTGGCGGCCTTCGGCATGCTAAATCCAGTGATCGCCGGTGCCGCGATGGCCTTCAGCAGCGTCAGCGTGGTGGGCAACGCGCTGCTGCTTCAACGCTGGAAAGATAGCCCGCGCTGAACATGGGCGTGGCCGTCGCCAGCCCCATGGACGCCGGCCCCCGGCATTGAATTGCCGTGCTCCAGGTGCTTGGCATGTGGGGGCGCATCCGTCAGATATATTGCCCTGCGCTCGCGAACTACGAGCGAGTAAAACGAATTCGAACTGGGACGGATCCAGCCTGAAGACCTGGATCGGTCGCTCGAAACTTCTTACCTCAAACCGGAAGACGGGACATGCGCAGATTCAACCCCTTCTTTTTGCAAGACAGAATCCAGTCGCCATGCCAGCCTGGCGAGCAGCCTGCTCGCCGTCCTGATCTGGGTCGCTTGGTTCGGGTCGCAACCGTACGGTTTCGAAAGATATGCAGGCAGTGATTGGCTTACTTTCTACGGCGTGCCATTGGGCGCTTACCTCGCCGTGCGCGCTTTTCAAATGCTCGCGCAGAGCTCTGATTTCGCCTTTAGAGTGGTGATCGGTGCCAGCGCGATGTGGCTGTTTCTCGTTGCAGCGTGGGGCCACATCTGGATGTGGCAGAAGAGTTTTCTTCTGTCTCAGTACCTCGGTCTCTTTGCAGCTGGGCCGTTGGCTTTTTGGCTGGGCTTGATCATGTACCGCTTGTGCGTTGCCATTCGGCCTCGCGTCGGATCAGTTCACCAGCATGCCGCTCCAGCTGTGCCCGCAGCGCGCGCGCAGCAGCGTCTCGCAGGCGGCCGCCGGCACCGGGCGGGAATACCAATAACCCTGCATCAGATCGCAGTCAAAGGCCATCAACTGGTCGCGCTGCTCGATGGTATCGACGCCTTCGGCGACGATCTCCAGGCTCAGCTTGTGGGCCATCGCAACGATCGCCTCGCAGATCACATGGCTGCTTTCCTCGTGCGTCAGCTCGGCCACGAACGAGCGGTCGAGCTTGACGCGGTGAACCGGAAAGCGGCGCAGATAAGCCAGGTTCGAATAGCCGGTCCCGAAATCGTCGATCGCGAGCTTGATGCCCAGCGCATTGAAGCGGTCGAGGATGCGGATCGTGTTCTCCGGGTTCTTCATCGACACGCTCTCGGTCAACTCCAGCTCCAGCTGCTGCGGCGGCAAGCCTGATTCGGCCAGCGCGTTCAGCACCTGTTGTTCGAGCCCCGGATCGAGGAACTGTTGCGCCGACAGGTTCACGCTCATGCGCAGCGGCGGCAGGCCGGCGCGGTTCCAGGCGGCCGCCTGCGCGCAGGCGCGGCGCAGCACCCATTCGCCGATCGGGCCGATCAGCCCGCTGTCTTCGGCCACCGGAATGAAGCTCAGCGGCGGCACCAGGCCCCAGTCCGGGTGCTGCCAGCGGATCAAGGCTTCGACGCCGACGATCTCGCCGGTGCCGAGATCGACCAGCGGCTGGTAGTGAAGCAGGAACTCGTCGCGCTTGAGCGCGCGGCGCAAATGCGTTTCGGTCTCGATGCGCTCTTGAATGCGCGGGTTCAGGCTCGGGCTGTAGCGGCGAACGCTGTTGCGGCCCAGTTCTTTCGCGCTGTCCATCGCGGTATCGGCGTGGCGCAGCAAGGTGACGGCGTCGTCGCCGTCTTGCGGATAGATGCTGCAGCCCACGCTGCAAGTCACCGTGACCTCATGTCCGCCCAGCATCACCGGCTGCGCAATCGATTGGGTGATGCGCTCGATCAGCGGCAGCAGCACCGCATCGTCCATCGCCTCGGGCAGCAGCAACGCGAATTCATCGCTGCCCAGGCGCGCGAAGGTGTCGCTCGATCGCACGCTTTCGGCGATGCGCACGGCGGCCACCTTCAACAGCTCGTCGCCCAGTTCATGGCCCAGGCTGTCGTTGATCATCTTGAAGCGGTCGATGTCGATCACCAGCAGCGTCAGCGCTTGGTCCTTGCGATGCGCAAGCTCGATCGCATGCTCGAGCCGGTTCATCAGCAAGGTGCGGTTCGGCAGGCCGGTCAGCCCGTCGTACAGCGCTTGGCGGCGAAGCTCTTCCTCGAAACGCTGCCGCTCCTGCACTTCGCGCTGCAGCGTGGCCAGCGTCGCGGCCAGTTCATTCGCGCTGTGCTCGGCCTGCTGGTTCGCCACCCGCAAGGCTTGCTCGGCGATCTTTTGTGCGCTGATGTCGTAGTTGATGCCGACCAGGCCGATGACCCGGCCGCTCTCGTCGTGCAGCGGGATTTTGGTGGTCAGCAGCCAGACTTCCTTCTGGATCAGCAGGTATTCGACATGCTCTTCGTGGCTCAGCATCGCTTTGCCCGAGTTCATGATCTCCAATTCTTCAGCGCGGTAGATCTTGGCGGATTCGGCCGGATAGAAATCGGCATCGCTCTTGCCGAGCAGCTCGCTCGGGCACGTCACGCCCATGCCGATCGCCACGGCCTGGTTCGCAAAGGTGAAGCGGCCCTCGGTGTCTTTGGCGTAGATGCGGTGCGGTACGTTGGCGGCCAGGCTGTGCAGCAACTTGTACTCGAAGCTGAGTTCATTGAGCCCGGCATCCGCGCTGAAGAATGCATCGGTGGGGTTTCGGCCGCTCGCGGTCTGTTGAGTGCGCGGGGCCTTCGATGCCGCAGCCACGCGGATCGGCGCCTTCGGGCTTCGCGAAGACGAAGCGCGCAGCGAACCCCCTTTGATCATCACGCAGGTGGGTGTGATTTTCTTTACCGGCACGCTTTGCAGTTCACGGCCATCCGCGAGGTCTGCCACCAGGTCGGGTCGCTCAATCAAGTTTTCGCGCATGTCGTTTCGGGCATTTAGCCCCCCGCTGCCGGCCCGCGAGGGGGCCCTACAGCGTCTCTATCGGCACGACCTGGCACGAGCTTGATCTCGGGGTTTGTGCGCAGCCCAGCCATCTTCAAATCTGTGCAGTAATGCCTGCAATCCAGCCCAAGGATTGGCTTCAAGCGGCACGCCATTCGCCCTGCGTTGATTCGGCCTGCATCGATTCGGCCCGCGACCACTGCAACGCGGTCGTCAATGGCGATGCCGCATGCCGTCACGGCGCCGATCGGCCGGTGTTTCACGCGGAATGCGGCGGCGATCAAAGGGCTGCGCATGCACTTCCCAGGGCACCCAGCCTTTGCTTTGCAGCAGCTTCAGCACGTCAGCTGCCGCTTTTTCGGGAGACAAACGCGAGCCATCGATTTCCAGCTCGGCTGCAAGCGAAGACCGCAGGCCTTCGCTTGCAGCGCCGCGCCCGGCATCGCCTCGCTCGCCGGGCGATCGGGCCGCAGCCATCGCCAGCGTCGACAGCCGGACTTCAAGAAAATCCGTCGTCGCGAAAGCATCGCGGGCCAGCCGCCGCTCGCTTTCGAGCGTCGCCGCCGAGAGCACGATCACCCGCATGCCGGTGTCCAGCAGCGCCTGGGCGAGCTGGCAGGTCTTGCTGATCCTCGCCGCTACCGAAGGGCAGTTACCGCTGGGCTCGGCCTGCAGCCGGGCCATGTCAGGCTCGTTCAACACGAAGGCTGGTACGCCGCGGGCGGCGAGTATCAGATGCATGACATCGGCCAACGCCCATGTCTGCGCACCCTCAGGGCCGGTCACCCAGATCACGCACCCACCGCCGAGCGCCGATGGGGGCGCGCTCATCAAGGGGGTTAGCAGGTCATCCGATCGGCCATGCATTGGAAGCCTCACAAGGCAGAAGGCCCACGGCGCACCGTGGGCCCGAACAGGTCATTGCGACGCGGCTGGCCGGCAGGCTTTGCTGCCCGCCGGCCAGCCACGTTCTCAGCCCATCCAGGTTTTCAGCAAGTCAGATTGCCGCCCTGTGCCACGCCGAGGATTCCGGTGAATTGGAGGTAGTAGTTCACGCGCGTCTGCACCTGGTCCGGACGGCCGCCGTTGCATTCCAGCGAGCCGTTGATGGCGCGGATCGTGGTACCGAAGCCTTGGCCGCTGGTGATGGCGGTGTGCGGCGTGACGCCCGCATTGCCGGTGCCCGTCATCCAGTACCAGATCGCGGTCTTCCAAGCGATCGTGCCATCAGTTGCGACCAGATCCGGGTTCGACCACAGGTCAACACCGATCGCCTGGCCAGCGGCACGGTAGTTGGAGTTCCAGCTCAGCTGGATCGGGCCACGGCCGTAGTACTGCTGGCCAGGCGCGCAATCGCCCGAACAGTAGCCTGGCCAGTTGGCCTGGTTGTATTCGCGAGTGGCACGCAGGTTGTCCGACTCGTGGGCGATGTTGGCCAGGAAGGCCGCGATTTCCTGCTTTTGCGTGGTGTCGTCTCCGGTGTGAGCAAAGGACGGATAGGCGCTCAACGCATTCACCAAGGCGCTGTAGGTGTACAGCGGATTGCGCCCTGGAAACATCGAGTTGTACTGGGCTTCGCTGATCGCGAACGAGCCATTGCCGCCACCGTTGCCAGGGTTGGGCGTCGGTGTCGGCGTCGGCGTCGGGGTGCCGTCGCCACCGCCTTCGCAGCCGGCGGGCTGCCAGTACCAGGTGCTGATGGTCGGATCGGTGCCGTCACTGCCATTGGCGCCCACATTCACGACCTTGTAGTAACTGCCGTTGTATTTGACGACATCACCGAGGCGGTAATAGACGCCGGCCTGCCAGTTCACGTTGCTGCAGCTACCGCCGCCGCTGTTGCCGCCACCGCCGCTGTCGCAGCTGGCGGGTTGCCAATACCAGGTGCTGATGGTCGGGTCGGTGCCGTCACTACCATTGGCACCCACGTTCACGACCTTGTAGTACTGACCATTGAACTGAACCACATCGCCCAGGCGGTAATAGACGCCGGCTTGCCAGGTCGTGGCCGAGCATGCTGCCGCGATCGTTTGCAAACCGCCATTCGACCAGCTGTTGACCTCGGCAAATGCCGAGCTGCCAAACGAGGCTTCGGTGGCAAATCCGGCCATCGG
>CAHJWV010000140.1 GCA_903643055.1 Burkholderiales bacterium
TTGATGGCCTGGGTGGGCAAGCACGCAGGAGGCGCGTGATGGACGACATGGTCAAGGCGGCATTGAAGAAATGGCCGAATGTGCCCGACTGCTATGGCTGGCTGGCGCTCGACGCCCGTGGCGACTGGTACATGCGTGACGAACGCATTCAGGCCGCTGGACCGTTCCCGAAGGTCAAGGGCAGCCGCATCGAGCACGACAAACTGCGCGAGTTCATCGAGCGCAACTACGAGCGCGATGAACGTGGCTGCTGGTTCTTTCAGAACGGGCCGCAGCGCGTCTATCTGGAGCTGGAAGCTGCGCCCTGGGTCTGGCGCCTGCAGGCGCGAGCCGGTGCTGCGCCACAGCTGAGATCACACACTGGGCGCGAGGCAGGCTATCAGTCTGCTTGTACGGACGAACAAGGGCGCCTGTTCATCGCGACCGAACTTGGCTTGGGCCTCGTGCACACCCTGGACATGGAAGCGGCCGCCGATGCGATCGAGCAGGGTTTCTGGTCGGTGGACGCCTTGCGTTTCGATGAACTGGCTGGCCGCTTTAGGTACTGCCTGAGCCCGGCGGCGCTGGGCCAGCGTCCGGTGGTCTGAGATCGAGGGTCGGCGGTTGCAAGTGCGCCGCCAAGGATCACATATTGCACGTACTTGCCGTGTTAGGCAGGTAAGCCGGCTATGTCGGCTGGCATGACCGGAGCATTGGGCGTGGGCGATTTCAGTCGGCCCAGGCCCCGCCGGTGAGCTTCTTACTTTGATGCTGCCGAGGCAGCCGCCGAAGCGGCTTCGGGCGCTGCGGCTGCACTGGCGTCCACGCCAGAAGCTGCTGCGGCTGCCGGCTTGGGCTCATCGAACTTGGCGCCGCCCTTGTTGGCCAAATAAACCACCGCACGGCCGATTTCGAAATCGCTGAAATCACCGCCGCCTTGCGGGCCCATCGCGCCTTTGCCCTTCAGCGCATGCGTCAGCAGTACTTCGTAGCCCTGGCCCACGCGCGGGGCCCAGGCAGCAGCGTCACCGAACTTCGGCGCGCCGGCCAGGCCGGATGCGTGGCAGGTCGAGCATTGAGCGCCGAACACTTGCTCGCCGCTCTTCAGTGAAGCCACGTCGTTGACGTCCTTGATCTCGACCGCGCCAATGGGGCGAATGCGCTGGGCAACGGCCTCACCTTGCAGGCCATCGCTTCCGGCGGCCGGCTGCTTGTCGGCACCGACATAACTGACCAACAGCACGATCACCGCGATCGGAATCACGAAGGCAAAAAACACCGCTGCGATGAGTTGCTTGACTGTCTTGACAGGGCCTTCATGGGCGCTGTCGTCATGGTCGTGGCTGCTTGAAATGGCGTCGCTCATGAAATCCTCGGCTAGAAACCGCTCAAAGCGAAAAACTGCGGGATTATAAGCTGCGCTCTTTGACGCGGCGACGTTGCTTGTTCACCCTGATAGAATCGCCGGCTTCGCGTCCGTAGCTCAATGGATAGAGTACTGCCCTCCGAAGGCAGGGGTTGCTGGTTCGATCCCAGCCGGGCGCACCAATCGATGCTGTCTTGTTGACGCATTAGCTTGCCTAGACAAGTTGATATGGTCACGTGAGCCCGCTGCGGTAGCCATCGCCGCTCTGTTGGCAAAGGGCTGGTGATAAAGGCGGGCCTCCACCATCGGCGCTTGCCCTTTCCATCCATGCGCATCTTCGCCATCTCCGACGTCCATGTGGACTAAGACGTCGACCTGAAATGGGTCCACAGCCTGTCGCAGTTCGATCACCGTGATGACGTGTTGATCCTGGCCGGCGATGTCAGCCACGAGCAGGCATGGCTCGCCGAGTGCCTGAGTGCCATGACGCGGTGTTTCCGCACGGTGCTGTTTGTGCCGGGCCGCGTTCAGGGCCTGTACCCCTCAATGCGGTGGATTGCGTGACGCAGTGGAAGGTGGTCGCCACCGTGCAGGTCATCAGTGACGCGCACCTGCCTGTCATTGAGCAGATGCTCGAACAGTTCCCTTTCGAGATCCTGGGCTTTCATTCCGACAACGGCAGCGAGTACGTCAACTGCCAGGTGGCCAAGATGCGCCTCGAGTTCACCCGCAGCCGCCCACGGCGCAGCAACGACAACGGCTTGGCCGAATCCAAGAACGGCGCGATCGTGCGCAAGCTCTTCGGCGACGAGCAAATCCCGCAGCGTCACGCCGCTCGCTTCAACACCTTCTGCGGCGAGTACCTCAACGCGTTGAAGAATTTCCATCGGCCATGCCTGTTCGCCACAGACAAGCCTGATCCGAAGAGGCCCTCGCGCATCCGCACCGAGGACGTGGTGACTCCGCTGGAAAAACGGGTCAGCCTGCCTGATTCAGCAAAGTCCAACACGCCGCGCCCAGCCGTCATTTCATCGAGGTTGCGCGTGCTCAGCGGGTAAGCCACGTACCAGCGCACGCATACCAGCATGATCTCCAGCGGGAAGCGCAACTGCTTGATCACCCGGCTCAGGGTCAAATTCTGGAGCTGGACGCGCAGAGGTGGCATGGCGCCATCGCCCGCCTCGGGCGGTGCCCTGCTGCGCAAGGACTCAACAAAGATTTACTTTTACGACACAGTAAGACTGGCGCTGCTGTCATTCAGCAACGACATGATGTCGAACTAATTATGAACGTGTTGTGATTGAAGGAGATCGAACGATCGTGATGACCGTGGTCTTTCTTTGGCGATCAAACGGCGCATATGAGAGCACTTTCTTACCAATTTATCTGACAAGCGCGGCATGATGTCACTGCCTTGTCAGTGACACAGTCAATTGATAGAGTGACGTCCAACCTGATGGAGTACAGCAGCAAATGAGTGGGACTCGAATCGATCCGTGGTTGGTGCTGCGAACAAAAAGCCGTCACGAAAATGTCGTGGAAGACGCGTTGCAGCAGCGGCACATCCTTGCTTATCTACCCAAACAAAAATTGGTTCGGGTCTGGCAAGGCCGCAAAAGGGCCGTAGAGACGCCCCTGTTTCCTGGCTACCTCTTTGTACGCCCCCGCGCGGAGCAATATGAAGGCATGCGCTATATCCGTGGCTCCTGCGGGTTTGTGTTGTCGGCAGGTAGCAAGCCAGCAACGTTGCCCGAAAAGGATCTGGAGGCGGTAATGATGTTGGTGGATAGCGGCACAGCGCTTACCGTTGATCCCGAGTTGGTGGCCGGTCGACGCGTCAAGATCGTGGCAGGCCCGTTGATGGGCGTGGAGGGCGAGTTGGTCCGTGTGAAAAACCGAGAGGTTCTGGTGCTCAACGTGAACCTGGTCGGTAGCAGTGTTCGGGTTGAGGTCGACCAGGCCGCGGTGGCCCTTCTTTAGAATTTACTGTGTCAATCGGCTGAGCAGAGGGTTCGAATCACATGTATCGGGCGTGAGCGCGATAATTTTTAAGATGCTCCACCGAATGGCATCTGTGTTTCAAGGCTGAAACTGGTGCGCTTAAGAAAATGGGTAGGCACTGATCTCACTTGGTGAATGAGACAAACGAATTGTGGCCGGTTTCGTTTTGGATGGAAGTAAATTTCCTTTGGCCCTCGGTTTGCTAACACCCTGCTGACACCTGCATGCCAGCCAGGGATCTACGATCAGTAAAGGCTTTATCGATTTTGACGCACTCAGGTGACGTCACACGGCGGAGCCTGGACCAAGGTCTTTGCCTTAGCCGCAACGAGTGATGACGCATTGATACAGGCGCTGCATCATGCGCCGAAGCGGGGCAGCCAATGAAGTCCCCCAGCGCCCGGCATTCCGATCCCGCGTTATCAAGCCAGCGATGTCTTCTTATTGATCGTCAGGGCCTGCGGTAGCGCCTTGGGTCGTCACTGCAATCTGTTTAAGCCCCATCGATCCGAGTTGGTGCGTAGCGCATTCGATCGAGTTCATGAGCGTTAACGCTGCATCAACGCAGTTTGGAAGCGTCGAGCTGCCTGCCGGATACGGGCACTTGATGGCAACACATCACGCTCACAAGCAAACCCGCAAGAGTCCTTGCATTCGCCTTTCTTGTCACACCGCCGCATGGCGTGAGCTCTGTCCGTCCCCGTTGAGGTTTCGTACGCTGGTTTGAATCGCTGCCCAAAATGCTGAATCAAGAAATGCTGTTGGAACGGGCTGAGGCTTATCTCAAGTCCTTGTTCTCCGAGACCTTGGAGTCGCTGGGAAGCGATTTCGATTCGGCGACTCCGTTTGGAGAACTGGGCATCGACTCGTTCCGCGTGCTGAAGCTCATCAAGGCCTTGGAGGCCGACTTTGGAACGCTTCCGAAGACGCTTTTGTTTGAAGCCTTCAACGTGGATGCGTTGACACAGTACTTCGTTGACAAACACGAGGCGACGCTGAGAGCCAAGTTGGAGCAGCAACCGGTTCTGCCTCGCCAGGGTGTGGCGCCCGCGGCTGTACAAACGCTTGGCGCCACGAATGCCGCGCCAACGCTTCGTCCTGCCACAGCGCCGGCCCGCCAAACCTTGGTGGATTCATCGGCGCCATGGCCTCAGACCCGTGCACCAGCGCCGTCGGTTAAGCCGAAGAGCCCGATCCGCCTGCTCGAAAAGAACCTGCCGCTGTATCCGGAGTTGCAAGCGCAGATTGAAGAGATCTTCGAGCGCCACAAGAACGAAGGCTGCGTCTCGCGCGGCACGCGCAATATCGCGCCCAACCTCTTCATCGGCAGCGCACGCAAGGGGTACTTCAATTACAGCCGCAGTAAGGACATTGTCCTTGTCTACGCGTACACCGGCCCGCAGGACTATTTCCCCGACGCTGCGGCCGAGATGTTGAGCTACTGCACCGAGCGTGGCTACCAGCTGAACATCTTCGTCGATCAACTGCTGGCGCCGATCAACGGCGTCGCGTTCTCGGCCACGCCTTTTGGCGCGCTGCAGCGCATGGTGGGCTTGCAGGAGTTCTCGCTTGACGGCGGGGCGATGCGCCGGCTGCGCTACCAGGTTTCGAAGTTCGAGAAGGCCGGCGTCTGCTGCACGCGGGAATACCACTGCGGCACCGACAAGGCTGTCGATCAGAGCATCGCGCAGGTCATCGACAAGTGGTGCGAAACCAAGACGATGGTCAACCCGCTGATCCACATCGTCAAAGACGAGATCGTCACCGGCACGCTGCATGCGCAGCACCGCATCTTCCTGACCACCCTCGACGAGGTGCTGCAGAACGTCATCCTGATTTCGGGCATGAGCCGTGAACTCAACGGCTACCTGATGGACCTGGAGTTTTATTCGAAGGACATGCCACTCGGCGGCCTCGAATACGCGATCGTCAACATCGCCGAGGCGCTGAAGCGTGAAGGCCACGACCTGCTGAGCCTGGGCGGCACGTACGGTTGCCGCCTCGAAGTCGGCCCGCAGGCCGATCCCGAAGTCGACAAGATTCTCGACGAGCTGCACACCCAGAAGATCTTCAACGACGAGAGCAACCTCCAGTTCAAGAACAAGTTCCGTCCTGAGAACCGGACGATCTACCTCTGCCGTCCGGTGGGCAGCGGCAAGGCCGACAACGTCATCGACATCATCATGATGATTGCCGACCCGGCCAAGCAAAGCTCGGAAGCGGAGAACCACAACGTGGCCGAGGCGCTGGCGTCTGCGGCATCTGCTCCCGCCATTTTGCAAAGCTCGGCAGCGGCCGGCGGCATGCTGGTGGCGATCGACGGCGAGCCGCGTTCGCGTGCGCTGGCCGAGTCGGGCTACAACCCACTCAACCTCGCGCACGCGCAGGTCGACTACGACCTGAAGACCGACTCCTGGGCGCAGCTCGAAGGCGAGTTCGTCGGCCGGCAGATGAAGCACCTGCGCGCGCAACTGCAGCAGCCGGCGAACCTCAACGAGGTCTTCAAGGCGATCTTCCCGTTCAAGCATTTCGTGCTGACCGAGTCGGGCCGCGCCTCCGACCACGTGCTGTGCAAGGCCTGGCCGAAGCGCGGCATCGTGCTGCAGAACCTGTTGTTCCCGACCTGCATCTACCACCAGATCGACAAAGGTTTCACGCCGGTCGAAATCCCCGGCCCGGCGCTCTTCGCTTTGGAGTCGAGCGAGCCCTACAAGGGCAATGTGTCGATCGAGGCGCTGCAGCAGCAGCTGGCCACGCGCGTCGGCGAGATTGCCTACGTGTGCATCGAGGTCAACGACAACTCGGCCGGCGGCCAGCCGGTATCGCTCGCGCATTTGAAGCAAATCAAGGCGCTGCTGGCGCCGCATGCGATCCCGCTGGTGATCGACAGCACCCGGGTGCTGGAGAACGCGCGCTTCCTGATCGAGCGCGAGCCCGAGCATGCGCAGCAGACGCTTTGGGAAGTGACCGCGGCACTGCTGTCTCAAGCCGATGTGGTGATCGGCGCGCTGGCCAAGGATTTCTGTGTCAACAAGGGCGGCGTGCTGGCGACGAACGACGAAGCGCTGCTGAAGCGTTTCCAGGACGTGATCGAGCAAGAGGGCGGCGGGCTCGACGTCATCGACAAGAAGCTGATCGCGCTCTCGCTCGGCAACCGCGCGCACATCGAGGCGCAGGTGTTGCGCAAGATGGGCGCAGCGCGCTCGATCTGGCAGGCGCTCGCCGCCGCGCAGCTGCCGGTGGTGCACCCGGCCGGCGGGCACTGCGTGCTGATCGACATCAAGCGCATTCCCGAGTTCGCGCAACAGCCGAACCCGGTCAGATCGGAAGAGCG
>CAHJWV010000141.1 GCA_903643055.1 Burkholderiales bacterium
CAGGCCGGTGCAATAGCCGCGCAGCCCGGCGTGTCGGTCCGCGTGGCCCAGGCCCTCGCTCAGATGCGCCATGTACCGATCAAACTCACGAAGCTCTTGCATCAAGGCGTGCCTCTTGCCTGAAGAAGTCCGCATCATGCCTTGACTTTGTTAACACAGTAAGACTAGCCGGGTGCGCGCCTGCGAAATGGACGACTTGCTGGCTTGCACGGCACCGACCTCGCCTGCACGCTGGCCAGCACCCAGGCGCAGATCAAATGCGCAACATCAACCTTTGCTGGCAGGCTTTACGCGTTCTCGCCATCGCCATCCACGCACATTGAAGTCTCGATAGACTTATATTTATTAACGGATTCTCTATCTGAACAGTAATGGGGCTAGCGTCGAAGCACTGAAATATCGAGGCCTCGACGAATGGCCGACGAAACCTCAAGGAGCACCGACCATGACCATCCGCAATGCCATCGCCAGCCTCGCTGTGCGTGATCTGGGTACCAGCCAGGCCTGGTATCAACGACTCTTCGGCAGGCCGGCCGATTCGTCTGCGATGCCGGGCTTGGCAGAGTGGCATTTCGAAGGCGGCGGCTGGCTGCAGGTCTATCAGCTGCCGCAACGTGCAGGTCAAGGCTCGGTGACCTTGTCCGTCAGCAACATCGACGAACAGATCGCGCAAGTGCAGGCCTGGGGTGGCGACACCAGCGAGCGCAGTGCCAATGCGCAAGTCAAGACCTTGATGATCACCGACCCCGACGGCAACCACATTGCCTTCGCCCAGGCACTGACGCCCGATCTGGCGCATTGACGCTGGCCCGTCAGGGCCCAGGTTCTGCTGCAGGTGGTCCCATCCATCATGGCAAGCCTTCTTCGGCGCACGAGGTTCGCATTGCAGTGCTTCACTTCGCCCGCTTCATGCCAGTGTTCGAGCATCGGTCTATCTTTTCGTTATTTGATCAGCGAAGAGGAGTGCTCATGGGCGCAGAGTCAGTCACAGAAGTGGGAGGGGGATCAGGCCTCCTCACGATCATCAAGCAAGTCATTGACACAGTGCAGCAAGCGGTGCAGCCGCCAACTGCATTGGCCAGCGACAGCTCCGCTTCGGGCGCCGGGCTGTCCCAGCTCAGCCAGCAAATCAGCAACGTGCTGGACAAAATTGTCAATCAAGCCGCTCAAGCGGTGATGAACAGCCTGGCGATCCCGACAGAGCCAACGCCATCGGCGGCCAATTCCGTCGTGGCGCCGGATGCCGCAAGCGCGGTCAACCCGGGCAGCAGTTCGCTGCCCGGCAGCCCAGGTGTCGCGCCGATCGCTGGCAGCGATGCCTCGGTCTCGAACGCCGTGCCGGTGCTTGGGCAGCCCCCCGCACCAGGTGACAGCCCTGCTGCGGTGCCCCCAGTGAATTCCACACCGGCAGTGCCGTCAACGACGAACGCGACGCGCGCGCCCTCGCTGCCCAGCACTCCCAGCACACCGCCCACCGAGGCGGCTGCGCCGGTGCCTGCAGACGCACCGGCCAGCAAAATCACCACGACGACAACGCAGGCGGCTCCCGCTGTGTCGACTCAGGAACCGCTGAAACCCTCTGCTGCAGGCGCGGTGGACGGTGGTGGATCCAACTCGATTCTTGTGCGCAATACGACCGACAAGCCAATGGATGTCGCGATGTTCCGCAACCTCGCGCCTGGCATGCATCCGAACTTTGAAGGGCCGAACGCGCAATTCAAGCTTGATGCCCACAGCGAGATGAAGATCTCGGTACCTGACGATTGGCAGGGGCGGCTACAGAAGTACAGCGGTAACACGCAAGACCCGTCGAACTGGGCCGAGCTGAATTTTGAACAGAAGACCGGCAAGATCTGGTTCAACGAAAGCGACATTCCGGGCCGCAACAGCTCGCTGGAGATCAAGGCGCCCGATGGCACCACCGCCGGCATCAAGAAGAGCGTGATTGGCAAGGCGCCGTCGGACATCGTCACGACCGACAGCTCGGGTGACGATGTCATCAAGTCGCCGCAATGGTTCGATGGAAAAACCAATCCAAAGTCAGTGGCTTACCTGAACCAAGAAATCGGAAAGAACAATGCCTACGTGCTGCCGCCTGACGATCAGGCCGTGCGTGTGGCACAAGCCAAGTCACTGACGATCAACATCGGCGTAGGCTGAGTCGTCTGCCGTGATTCGCCTTGGCGCTGCAACTGTGCAGCGCCAAGGCGTCATGTAGAAAGCAACCGTCGCTGAATCGCAGCGCCCATGACAAAGCCCGCGCCATGTCACTGGCGCGGGCTTTTTGCAGATCAGCGCAGATCAGGCCGCATCGGCCCGATCACCGGTTAATTGGCGTGGCGATCTGTCTTGAACGTCGATCCCAGCGCCACCGGCGCGGACACCTCCAGCACCTCATCGTCCAGGTTGGCTGCGTCAACAAAGCCCACATTCTCGCGCCACATGTCGGCAGCGTCCGACATCCGCGCCAAAGCATCGTTCAAGGTCCGAGCGGCCAGTGTCGCAATCGGCAGCGTCAACACCATCAGCAGGCCTTCGCCGTCCGGCTCCATGCCGAAGATCGGGCCGACATTGCCAGCCAGCAAAGCATTGCTTCGCAGCAGCATTTCATAGACTTGGGCACGATGCTCCGCCGGGGCCACGCCCAGGTTGGCCTGCACAGCGAACAGGTCGCTGCCACTGTCAGTTTCGTAATGCAAAGTGAACTCCTGATGACCCACGGTGAAAGGTGTCCCGGCAATGAGGTCATCGACCGTTGCATGAAGGCGGGCGATGGACCGGAACTCCTGCAGAAGCTTCTTCAATGCATTTGGCAAAGGCATGGGATGTTCCAGATGTTTGGGTTTAAAGGCGTTTGGCTGATTGATAACGGCCATCAGCAATGGATCGACTGATCAAGCATTGATGCTGCCTTGTTGAGCCGGGCGCGGCTGCCATCATGCGAAGAAACGGCATGCGACACGAAGTGCGGCAACGTGATGGGCTTCCAAGCCGAGTCCACGCTGCGCGGCGTGCCAGCGAGGCCCCGCGGGGCTCCAATGGCGCAACGACTCCCCCGGTGACAATCAGCCGATGCGATTCATCTTCCACACCCGCCGACATCCATCGGCCATCCTGCTGGTGGTTCAGCTCGTGGGCCTGCTGCTGTACCCGTTCATTGAAAGCACGGCGCTGGCACGCATGGGCTTCGGTGCCTTCGGCATCGTCGTTTTGATCATCACCACCGGCATGGTTCGGCGCACACCGGGCCTGACGTGGATTTCAGCGATCGCCGCCTTGCCTTCGGTCGTGATGCTGTGGCTGCAGGCGGTTCATGGCATGACCGCGCTGCTGCCCTGGTCATCGGCGCTCGAAGCCTTCTTCTATTTCTATGCCGCCGGCAGCCTGATTGCTTATATGCTCGCCGACCGCAAGGCCACCACCGACGAGCTGTTCGCCGCTGGTGCCACCTTCACGCTGCTGGCCTGGGCCTTCGCCCACCTCTTCGTGCTGACGCAGGCGCTGGTGCCGGGCAGCTTCACCGCGGCGATCTCGCCGGGCGAGCCGCGCAGCTGGACCGAGCTGATGTTCCTGAGCTTCGCCTTGCTGTCGAGCACCGGCATTGGCGATGTGGTGCCGGTTCGGCCTCATGCCCGCGCGCTGGCCAGCATTGAGATGTTCGTCGGCGTCATCTACCTCGCCGCGGTGGTGTCGCGGTTGATCGGGCTGACGCTGCAGTCTCATGCAGACGCCCACGCAGGCCCGCGGTCGGAGTAACTGGGCCCGGACCTTCGTGCCCCTTTTGCCAACATGTCGAATTCGCGCACCGGGCGCGTCAGAAGAACCCAAGGCGTCGCAGCGAAACACCGTCGGTGGTTAACAAGCTGCAGATGAGTGGCTCGGAGTTACCAGAGCCGCTCTTTCATTAAGCCATGTGCTCAATGGCTGGCGGAAGCCCGACCCACGAGTGCATTCTCTCCTCGTACACCGAGAACGTTGGCTCCGGAAAGGTAGGCTCGGCAAAGGCTCCGACCGGTATGACGACGACGCCAGGCCGTTCTTCAACGGTGTAATACACCGTGGCTCCACAGGCAGGGCAGAAGTGGAATTTGGCATGCGAGCCTTCGTCCCCAACGCGGACGTACTCACTGGCCGTGCCGGTGACAGAAACTTGTTCTGTGGTGAACCGCGCCTGGGCACCGAACACACTGCCGGTCCTGCGCTGGCACGCACGGCAATGGCAGACGGAGACTCCAGCCGGCTCACCCGCCACGGTGGCCGTGAGTTGCCCGCAAGAGCAAGCCGCGATTCGTTGAGTCATGTGCTCGACGACGCTCAACCCGGAATGTCCGGCTCGACCAGTGCAGCCAGCTGCGCCAGCGACTCCTGCCAGCCGAGGTAACACATCTCCAGCGGTATCAGCTCAGGGATGCCGGCTTGAGAGATGCTCAACTCGGTACCGCAACTGACGGCCTTCAGCGACACAGTCACCTGCAGCACACCGGGCAGATTCGGGTCATCGAACTCGTCGGTGTATCGGATCAACTCGTTCGGTATCAACTCAAGGTACTCGCCGTGGAACGAATGCCCGTTGCCGGTGGAGAAGTTGGTGAACGACATGCGGAAGCTGCCGCCTACGCGCGCGTCGAGGTGATGGACCTTGCAGGTAAATCCGTAGGGCGGAAGCCATTTGCTCATCGCATCGCCCTCAGTGAAGGCACGATAAAGCTTCTCGGGCGAGGTGCGGAGAACCCGGTGCAGGCGGACGGTGCGTTCTGACATGGTGATTTTTCCTTGGCAAGCCGTGTGGGGTGGACGGCGGGTGGGGTCGATGGTCAGTGCGGAGGGCAAGAGTCTCCATCGTTCGCAGACGGCGAGCAAGCCCGCTGCGTTTCGACCAACCTGCTCGGCGCTTATTCTGGATCGTCGGCAGCCAGCGGCTTCGACGCAAGACGCAAGACGCAAGACTCAGATTAGCGACGCGAGCTACGGTTCACGCTGTGACGGCTTAAGTGGCTCGCGTGGAAGGCGTGGCTAAAGCGAGTTGAGCCAGGAGTCGAACAAGGCATCGACAAACCAGTCCAGAAAGCTGACGTACTTGCGGTTCGCCGCCGCATATTGCTGATCAGCGCGCTGCTGAGCTTGCCGCGCAGCTTCGGGTGCCCCGGCACCGCGATACAGGTCAGTTCTGGTGCCATGTTATGCGATCAAGCACCGCTGTTCGCGGAAGGTAGCGCCGGCGTTGAATGGCCCCGGCATGAAGCCATCGACTGGCTCGCTGATTGCAGCTGCAGACAGTGCGGGGTCG
>CAHJWV010000142.1 GCA_903643055.1 Burkholderiales bacterium
GGCCCAGCGCATTCATGTTCGTGCGGCGGAAGAAATAGGTTTGCACGTCCAGCTGCTGGAGCTTGAATTCGCCAGCGGCAATCTTCTTCTGCACGTATTGGTGGCTCGGGTTGAAGCGGCGGGTGTGGCCGACCATCGCGACCCGGCCCGTCTCCTTTTGCAGCTTCACGACGGCCTGCGCGCCGTCCAGGCTGTCGGCCAGCGGAATCTCCACCTGCACATGCTTGCCGGCCCGCAGGCAGGCCAGCGATTGCTCGGCATGCATTTGCGTGGGCGTGCACAGGATCACTGCATCGACCTCTTTCAGCGCCAGGCTGTCGGCGAGATCGGTCGTCACATGGCCAATGCCGTATTTGGCGGCCACCTCGCGCGTCTTATCCAGGTCGCGGCTGACCAGCGACACGACTTCCACGCCATCGATCAAGCGGATCGCATCGAGGTGCTTGATACCGAAAGCGCCTGCACCGGCAAGCGCCACTTTCACTGTCTTAGTCATCCATGTTCTCCAGAACGATGTGGCCCACGGCGGTGTTCGACGCGGGCACGTGGTAGTGGCGGTGCAGCTCGCGCACCTGGTCATTCAAGGCGCCGCGCATGATCAGCCACATCACCAGCTCGATGCCTTCCGAGCCGGCTTCGCGCACGTAGTCGATGTGCGGCTTCTTCGCGAGCGCCTGTGGGTTCTGTGTCAGGCCGTCGAGAAACGCCGTGTCGAAGGCCTTGTTGATCAGCCCGGCGCGCGGGCCCTGCAATTGGTGCGACATGCCGCCGGTGCCGAAGATCATCACTTTCAGATCGGGCTCGAACGATTCCACGGCCCGGCGAATGGCACGGCCCAGGTGGTAGCAGCGGTTGCCGGTGGGCGGCGGGTACTGCACCACGTTGACTACCAGCGGAATCACCTTGCAAGGCCAGGCTTCGGGTTGTCCGAATACCAGCGACAGCGGCACCGTCAATCCGTGGTCGACGTCCATCTTGTTGACGATCGTCATGTCGAACTCATCGAGGATCGTCGACTGCGCGATGTGCCAGGCCAGCTCGGGGTGGCCCTGCACCACCGGCACCTGGCGTGGCCCCCAGCCCTCATCGGCCGGGTTGAACGACTCGGCGCAGCCGATCGCAAAGGTCGGGATCATCTCGAGCGAGAACGCGCTCGCATGGTCGTTGTAGACAAGGATCACGACATCGGGCTTCTGCTCGGCGATCCAGGTCTTGACGAACTCATAGCCCTGGAACACCGGCTGCCAATATGGATCTTGCGTCTTGCCCAGGTCGAGCGCGGCGCCCACCGCGGGGATGTGGGAGGTCGCGACACCCGCAACGATTCTGGCCATCAGCGTTCCTCCGATCGGCTGCGGTTGCCATCGACCGGCCGGCCGCCAGCGATCATCATCGCGCGGTAGTCCTCCTCGGCCATGCCGGTCATCTTCGAGGCCAAGTTCTGGAACGAGCAGCCATCGGTGGCGCCGATCTTGGCCAGGAAGTAGATGTTGCCGCCCAACGCGATCATCCGGTTGTAGTCGCGCGACAGCACCGCCTCGCGCTGCGCTTCGCTCATCGGGAAGGTCAGCAGGAACGCGCGCTCGTCGGCCTTGAAGGCATCGCGGTTCGCCGCCTTCATCAGCGACATGCAGAACTGGTTCAGGTGAAAGCCCAGCCGCGACTGCTCGCCATCGAACACCACCGTGCCGGGAATGTCCTTGAACGCTTCGTTGTAGCCCTTCATGCGCTGGCCCTCGCCTCTTCCGGCCAGTACAGGCGCATCGGGTTGTCGACCAGCAATCGGCGTTGCAACTCCGCGGTGACCGCGATGTGGGGCACGTAGTCGACCAGCAGGCCATCGTCGGGCATGTGGTCCTTCAGGTTCGGGTGCGGCCAGTCGGTGCCCCACAGCACGCGGTCGGGAAAGGTGTTGACCAGGCGCTGCGCGAACGGGATCACGTCGCGATAAGGGTTCGTCTCGCCGTCCAGCGCAGGCGGCCCGCTGATCGACAGCCGCTCGGGGCAGCTGACCTTCGACCACACATTGCTGTGCTCGCGCATCAGCTTCACGAACAGCTCGAATTCTGGTCCGTCGACCGGCTTGCCAACATCCGGGCGGCCCATGTGATCGACGACGACGGTGGTCGGCAGCGCAGTGAAAAAGTCCCACAGCTCGGGCAGATCGACCGCTTCGAAATAGATCACCACATGCCAGCCCAGTGGCGCGATGCGCTGGGCGATTTCCATCAGCTCGTCTTTGGGCGTGAAGTCGACCAGGCGCTTGACGAAGTTGAAACGCGTGCCGCGCACGCCGGCCGCATGCATGTCTTGCAGCTCATGATCGCTCACGCTGCGCTTGACGGTGGCCACGCCGCGCGCCTTACCGTTTGAGTGGCGCAGGGCATCGACCAGCGCGCGGTTGTCGCTGCCATGGCAGGTCGCCTGCACGATCACGTTGCGCTCGAAGCCCAGGTGATCACGCAGCGCGAACAGTTGCTGCTTCGAGGCATCGCAAGGCGTGTATTTGCGCTCCGGCGCATACGGAAATTCATCGCCGGGGCCGAACACATGGCAATGCGCGTCCACCGCCCCCGCCGGCAAGGCAAAGCGCGGCGTGGACGGCCGGGGATGAAACGGCAACCAGCCGGGGGTCATGTCGAAAAGCATGGCAAGGCTCTCAGGCGAAGTTTGAAATGGAACCGGGGAGAAGAACGAATGGCAAATGACAAATGAGCAAGGTTAGAAGCCGGCTCAATCGAGCGACACGTTGGTCTTCTTGATGATCTCGGCGAAGCGCGCCGACTCGCTCTGAATGAAGGCGTTGAATTGCTCGCGTGTCTGCGGGAACGGCTCATAGCCGAAGGTGAGGTAACGCTGCTGGATGTCGGCCTCGCTCAATGCCTTCGCAATGTCACGGCGTATCTTCTCGGCCACCGCAGGTGGCAAGCCCTTGGGCGCGGCGATGGCCGTCCAGCCTTGCGCCACGAAGCCGGCCGGCCCACCCGATTCGGCCACCGTCGGCACATCGGGGAACGTCGCCAGTCGGGCCGGCGCGGCCACCGCGAGATAACGCAGCTTGCCGGCCCGTTGCAGCGCGCCGGCCGTGCCGCTGCTGCCAAGCGCAAAGGCCAGGTCGCCATTGGCCACACCGGTGTAGAGCTGCGAGGTTTCTTTGTAGACCACATGCTCCATCTGCGTGCCGGTCACCGACTGGAAAACGGCCGAAGCCAGATGCACCGGATTTCCGTTCGACCACGAACCGTAGTTGAGCTTGCCGGGACGCGCCTTCGCGTCATTCACCAGGTCGGCCACCGTCTTGTACGGGCTGCTGGCAGCCACCGTGAAGAAGAAGTAGGTCTTGAACAGCGGCAACAGCGGGTCGAAGTCTTTCTGCGGATCGTAGGGCAGCTTCTTGAACAAGTACGGGTACGCCGACAGATGCACGTTATCGAGCTGAAGCAGGTCATGCCCGTCGGTCGCGCCATGCTTGAACGCATCGATCGCAATGAACCCATTGGCACCCGGCTTGTTTTCGATGATCACCGGCTGGCCCCAGGCCTTCGTCAGCTTCTCGGCCAGCATGCGCAGCGTGGCTTCCGGCCCGCCGCCCACCGGGAACGGCGTGAGGATGCGCACCGGCCGCGTCGGAAACTCCTGCGCCGATGCCACCAGCGATAAGCCGAAGGCCAGCGCCCAGGCGGCGGCGGCTTGCTGAATCCAATTCTTCATGAGCGGATCTCCAGGGGGTTAATGGTACGGACAGCAGCAAGCGCAGCAGCAACAGTCCAGCGCTCAGCCGGTCTTCTTGACGACCGACAGGATGCGATCCGCCTCGGTGCGCCAGGTGTCGCGCTTGGCCGCCTTCGGCCCGAACAAGCCATCATCGGCAAGATCGGCCACCCAGGCTTGGCGGTCGGCGGTGCCATTCGCAGACCACGGGGTCAGGCCGATGTCACGCACGGTCTCGGCGACTTCGCGCACTTCTTCGGCCCGGCGCCGGCCATGCTGGATCACGCGCTGAAAGAAATACGTGCCCTGCTTTTCCCAGTCGATGCCCGGAAAGGTCTCAGTCAGCGAAGCCAGCACCTGGTCTTCCACACCGTAAGCCCGTGCGGTCGTGAAACTCTCGATGACCATGGCCTCCAGGCCTTTGATCATCACGCTGCGGCACATCTTGGTGGCCGAGGCCACGCCCAGCTTTTCGCTCGACACCTTGCTGTCGAAGCCGAGTGCGTTGAGGAGCGGCATCAACGACTTTGCTTCGGGCCCGCCGAGCAACAGCGGCACCTTGATGCGGTAGGGCGGGATCGACGTCATCACCGCGCCTTCGACATAGCGCCCGCCGTTGCGGCTGACCATGTCGGCCGCTCGGATCTTGGCGCCGGGCGAGGCGGAGTTGAAGTCGAGGAAGTAGGCGCTGGGTTTGATCGCGCCCGCGCAGGCCTGCGCGACCGGCACGGCCTGGCTGGCGGTGACGGCGCTGATGATGAAGTCGACCTCGGCCGCCAGCTCGGCGTGCGATTCGAACAGCGTCACGCCGTGCTCGGCCGCGTGCTGGCGCAGCGGCGAGCCGGCATCGCTGCCGAGCTTGAGGTCATGCGCGCTGACGCGGATCTTCTGCGCGCGCAGGTCCTCCGCGAGGATGCGGCCGACCTCGCCATAACCGACGAGGCCGATGTGCCATTGGGTGGAATCGATGTTCATCCGTCTCTCCTCAGCGGTTGGCGGGGCATTGATCAAGCCACGCCCTTGGATCCGGCTTTGCCGGTCCGATGGGCGGCGCCCCTTGGGGGCAGGAGCGAAGCGGCTGGGGGGCCATGTCCCTAATCGATGTACTTCAAACCCGCTTTCTCCAGCGGCTCACGCATCTTGTAAATGTCCAGCCCCAGGACACCGGCCGCGAGCTTGGCGCGCTTCTCGGCCTCCAAGTTTTCGCGGGCTTCCGCCGCATCGGCCACTTGCTGAGCAATTGCAGCCGGCACGACGACCACGCCGTCGTCATCGCCGATCACCACGTCGCCGGGGTTGACCACGGCACCCGCGCAGACGATCGGGATGTTGACCGAGCCCAGCGTCGCCTTGATCGTGCCCTTCGCACTGATGGCGCGGCTGAACACCGGGAACTTCATCGCGCTCAAATCTTTGACATCACGTGCGCCGCCATCGATCACCAACCCGCGTGCGCCGCGCGCGCGAAAGCTGGTGGCCAGCAAGTCGCCGAAGAATCCGTCTTCGTTGTCGGCCGTGCAGGCGGCCACGGCCACATCGCCCTCCTGCAGCTGCTCGGCGGCCACATGCATCATCCAGTTGTCTCCCGGCTGCAGCAGCACGGTCACCGCCGTGCCGCAAACATAAGCGCCGGTGTAGATCGGCCGCAGGTAAGGCTTGAGCAGGCCGACGCGGCCCATGGCCTCGTGCACGGTGGCCGAACCGAAGCGCGACAACTTGTCGACCGCAGCGCGGTCGGCACGAATGATGTGGCGCTTGACGACGCCGAGCTGGTTCATCGGTAGTGTCATGTCACTGCCCCTTCGCTTTCAGCGCGGCATCGAGCCGCGGATAGACATGCCGTGCATTGGTCTCGTAAACCTTGTGCTTGTCGGCTGCGCTGAGCAAGGTCGACGCCTCGATGTAGCGCTTGGTGTCGTCGTAGTAATGGCCGGTCTCGGCGTCGATGCCGCGCACCGCGCCGATCATTTCGCTGGCAAACAGGATGTTGTCGACCGGGATCACCTTGGTCAGCAGATCGATGCCCGGCTGGTGATAGACGCAGGTGTCGAAGAAGATGTTGTTCAGCAGATGCTCTTGCAGCAGCGGCTTCTTCAGTTCCTGCGCGAGGCCGCGAAAGCGGCCCCAGTGATAAGGCACCGCACCACCGCCATGCGGTATCAGGAACTTCAACGTCGGAAAGTCCTTGAACAGATCGCTGGTCAGGCATTGCATAAAGGCCGTCGTGTCGGCGTTCAGGTAATGCGCACCGGTCGTATGGAAGCAGGCGTTGCAGCTGGTGCTGACGTGGATCATCGCCGGCACGCCATGCTCGACCATCTTCTCGTAGATCGGGTACCACGCGCGGTCCGACAGCGGCGGTGAAGTCCAGTGGCCGCCCGAGGGATCGGGGTTCAGGTTGATGCCGACGTTGCCGTATTCCTTGACGCACTTCTCGAACTCGGGAAGGCAGGTCTTCGGGTCGACACCCGGCGACTGCGGCAGCATTGCCGCCGGAATGAAATGGTCCGGGAACAGCTTCGACACGCGATAACAAAGCTCGTTGCAGATCGCGGCCCAGGTCGAGCTGACGTTGAAGTCCCCGATGTGATGGGCCATGAAACTAGCGCGCGGCGAGAAGATCGTCAGGTCGCTGCCGCGCTCTTGCATCTTCTTCAGCTGGTTGGCGATGATGGTTTCGCGCAGCTCATCGTCACTGATCTTCAGCTCGCTGACCTTGGGCATCGAGGCCGGGTCTTTGATGCCGGCGATCTGCCGGTTGCGCCATTCTTCCAGCGCCTTCGGTGCGGTGGTGTAGTGGCCGTGGACATCAATGATCATGATGCAGTTCCGTGCGCGCAGGCGCTCATTCCAGGGTCGAGTGCGCGGCGTACGCGGCGCGATGCGTCGGGCTTTTCACGGCGGCCACCGGGGGCACGGCTTGCGCGGGCCCACAGCCCACCCACCATCGCGGCGCCCAGCAGGCACAGCATCGCCACGACCACCAGCGTGGGCGGCAACGAGCGGGCCAAGCCGTCGCTGCCGAACAAGCCGCCGGCAGGCATGTCCAGGCCGCCCATCACCACGAGGGCAAAGCACAGCGAATAGAGCAACCACTGGAAGGCGGAGAAAGGGTGGTCCTGGAACCATTCCGCCAGTGTTTCTTTTGAGTGAGAGATCATGTCGTTTCCTTGGGGCGTTGGATAAAGAATGGGTGACACAGAAAGCGGTTTGGTGGGTTTTTCTCAGCGCCGCCACACGTTGGCCGGCACCATCACTTCGCCACGCATCAACAAGCGCGCGGTACGCAGCAGCGCCGCTTCGATGACGCGTTGCGGGTCTTGCGGGTCGGTGGTCAGCGCCACGCTGAATTCACCGGTCGGGTGCTCGACACCCACGGTGGGTGCTGGGCTGTCACCCAGCACCGCGACGCCATCGCAGACCGAGCCCTTGAGCACGCAGGCGGTGCCCACCGTGACGGCCGCCAGCACGCCGATTGCGTCATGACACACATGCGGGATGAAGCTGCGCGTGGTGATCGCTCCACCGTCACGCGGCGGTGCGATCAAGGTCATCTTCGGATAGTTCTTGGCGCTGACATCGCCCAGGCCCATGCGCAGCGAGACCTGCAGGCGCAAGGCCTCGATGCGGGCCTTCAGTTCGGTGTCGGCATTCAGCTGCTCGACCGATTCATAACCGGTGCGGCCGACATCGCTGGCCTTGAAGATCACCAGCGGCATGCCATTGTCGATGCAAGTCACATCGAGCGTGAAAGGCGCGAAGCCTGCGCCATCGACCGTGATCGTGTCTTTCACGTGGCCGGTGGGCAGCAGGCCCGAACACACCGAGCCGGCGGTATCGAGAAAGTTGATCCTGATCGGCGAGGCGGTGCCGGGCACGCCATCGATGCGCGCATCGCCGTCATAGTCGACCTGACCATCGGGCGTATGGACCGTGATGTCGCAGGCCATGTCGGTGTTCAGCGTCAGCACGCGCAGGCGAGTGCGCGCGCCCTGGGCTTTGACCAGGCCGGTCTCCAGCGCAAACGGCAGCACGGCAGCCAGCATGTTGCCGCAGTTGGGCGTGGTGTCGACGGTGTTCTTGTCGGGCTGCAGTTGCGCGAACAAAAACTCGAGGTCGATGCCGGGGCGCTTGCTGAGCGACACGATGCCGACCTTGCTCGTCAACGGATGGGCGCCGCCCAGGCCATCGATCTGGCGCTTGTCGGGCGAGCCCAATGCGGACAGCAGCACCCGATCGCGGGTGGCGATATCGCTCGGAAGGTCATCGGCCCGAAAGAACGGGCCCTTGGAGGTGCCGCCTCGCATCAACAGGCACGGAATCGCAGTTGCTTGCACGGTGTCTCCTGGTGCCGTCCCGTCAACGCGGGTCGAGATGGATTCTGCGCAGGCCAGCCCCATCATTCAAGGTGGGGCTCGCGCTAGCTGCTATAGCATTTGGGTATAGCTCACCCCCATGGTGCCCATGAATCTGAAGCAGATCGAATACTTCACCCGCGTTGCCGAACACGGCAGCTTCAGCAAGGCCGCGCTGATCCTGGAGATTGCCCAACCGGCGCTGAGCCGCCAGGTGCGCGCGCTGGAAGTGGAGCTGCGCGAAACGCTGCTGCTGCGCAACGGCCGTGGCGTCACGTTGACCGAAGCCGGCCAGCGGCTGCTGGAGCATGGCCGCGGCATCCTGCAGATGCTGGCCCATGCGCGCGAAGATCTCGGCGCGCGCCGCGATGAGCCGGTCGGTCAGATCGTCATTGCGATGCCGCCGACGCTTGCGCGGCTGCACACGCTGAAGCTGATCAACCGATTTCGCAGCGAGATGCCGCTGGCCCGGTTGTCGATCATGGAAGGCTTCTCGGTGCACATCACCGAGTGGCTGCTGTCCGGCCGCGCCGATCTCGGCCTGGTCTACAACCCCGAGCCGATGCCCGCGCTGGAAATCGAGCCGCTGCATGAAGAGCACCTGCGGCTTTTGAGCCCGCTGAACGCAGCACCGCCCGGCCCGGTGGCGCTGCGCGACCTGCCGCGTTATCCGCTGGTGCTGCCGCAGCGCGGCCACATCTTCCGCAAGCTGATGGAAAGCGCGGCGGCCTTTGCCGGCGTGAAGCTCAATGTGGCCTGGGAGGTATCGAGCGTGCCGGTGATCCTGGAACTGGTCAAAGCGGGCCTCGGCCACGCCGCGCTGGGCGAATCGGCGATCAACAGCGACGCGCGGCGCAAGCAGCTGGCCATCACGCGTTTCAAAGGCACCGAGATCAAAAGCACGCTGTGCCTGGTGGCGCCGGCACAGAAGCACTCGGCGCTGTCGCAGCGCAGCTCGCTCGTGCTGAAGAGCTTGATGAAGGCTCACAGCGGCAGCCCAACATAGTTCTCGGCCATCGTGGTCGAACCCGCGCGCGAGTGCACGAGGTAATCGAGTTCGGCCGTTTGCAACTTCTGGCCGATGGCGCCGTTGTCCGGGAAGCGGTGCATCAGGCTCGTGAACCACCACGAAAAGCGCTCGGCCTTCCAGACCCGACGCAGGCAACGTTCTGAATAATGATCCACCCCGGCGCGGCTGCGCTCGGCGTAGACCTCAATGAAGGCCTGCGACAGGTAACGCACATCGGAGCAGGCGAGGTTCAAGCCCTTGGCACCGGTCGGCGGCACGATGTGCGATGCATCGCCCGCAAGAAACAGCGAACCGAATCGCATCGGCTCGGCGACAAAGCTGCGCAGCGGCGCAATGCTCTTTTCGATCGACGGGCCGGTGACCAGCGCTTCGCCCACATCGGCCGGCAGGCGCGCCTTCAGCTCGCCCCAAAAAGCATCGTCGCTCCACTGCTCGACCTTGTCGGTCAGCGGCACCTGCAGGTAATAGCGACTGCGAGTCTGCGACCGCATGCTGCACAGCGAAAAGCCACGCTCATGGTTCGAATAGATCAACTCATGCGAGACCGGTGGCGTGTCTGAAAGCAAACCCAGCCAGCCAAACGGAAAGACCTTCTCGAACTGGCTCACTGCCCCCGCCGGAACACTGGCGCGGCTCACGCCGTGGAAGCCATCGCAGCCGGCGATGAAGTCGCATTGCAGCTCATGTCGCACGCCCGCCGCCGTGTAGCGCACGCGGGGCTGGCCTGTGTCGAAGTCCAACAGTTCGACCTCGGACGATTCATACACCGTCGTCAAGCCGGCGGCGGCGCGTGCTTCCATCAGGTCGCGCGTGACTTCGGTCTGGCCGTAGACGACCACCTTCTTGCCGGAGGTCAGCGTGCTCAGGTCGATGCGGTGGCGCTCGCCGTCAAAGGCCAGCTCGAAGCCGTCGTGCACCAGGCCCTGCTGGTGCATGCGCTCGCCAATGCCGGCTTCATCGAACAGATCGACCGAAGTCTGTTCGAGCACCCCGGCGCGAATTCGGCTCAGCACATGCTCGCCGGTTTGCCGCTCGAGAATGACGTTGTCGATGCCCGCCTTGTAAAGCAATTGCCCCAGCAGAAGGCCGGAGGGGCCGGCGCCGATGATGACGACTTGGGTGCGCATGGTGTGGCAATGAGGCAGGAATCCAATGCACCGAGCGTAGGAGCCGGCGACCCCGGCCACAATGGACAGAGCCTGCAGGCACTTGCACAATTCGAACATGCCAACCTCTCGCCGAGCCACCGCTGCGCGCCTGCCGAACTACCGTCTCTATGGGGAAAAATCAGATTCCGACGCGGTGGACTGGCTGCATTGCGAGTCCATCATGGCGCGCAGCCAATTGCACAATTGGGAAATCAAGCCGCACCGCCATGAAGTGTTGACGCAGGTGCTGCACATCGAACGCGGCCGCGCGTCGGTGCAGCTCGACGGTCAGTTGATCGAACTCCATGGGCCGGGCCTCGTCACCATTCCGGCGCTGGTGCCGCATGGCTTTCGCTTCTCGCCTGACACCAACGGCACGGTGATCACCGTCAATGAATCGCACCTGAATTCATTGCTCGACCATGAACCCGGCCTGCTCGCCACGGTGAGCCGTACGCGTGCCCAACAACTGCAGCGGCGTGACCCGCAGGCGGCAGTGCTGCAGGCCGCCGCGCGGGCGGTGCGCGATGAATTTCTCGGCACGGCTGAATGGCGCATGCTGGCGCTCGACGGCGCGCTGCTGGGCTTGGCGGTCGCTGTGGCCCGCGCGGCGGCGGCCCAGCCCACGCAGACAGAAAGCACCGGCCCGCGTGCGCAGGCGCATGTGGAGCGCTACAAGGCGCTGATCGAGAAGGAGTTTCGAAGCCAACCGGCGGTGCTCGCGATAGCGCAGCGCATGGGCATCACCTCCACGCAACTGAACCGTGTTTGCCAGCAGGTGCTCGGCCACTCGGCCAGCGCGCTGCTGCAAAAGCGCATCGTGCTGGAAGCCAAGCGCGAGTTGACCTACACGACGCTGTCGATCAAGCAGGTGGCCCATGAACTCGGCTTTGCCGACGCGGCCTACTTCACCCGCTTCTTTCAACGCGAAGCACAGATGACGCCCACGGCCTGGCGCACGCAGGCGAGCCGGAAGGCCTGAACCCGGCGCCGCGCGCGCTCAGTGATGGCAGCGCGTTAAACGCATCAGCCCCAGCGCGCTGCAGCGGGAAGCGTGGTTTGCAAGGCGTAACCCGATTCCGCCATCTGCGCGATCACTGTGTCAACGGCCTGCAGTGGCGTCAGCCGCGTGGTGTCGAGCCGCAACGCCGGTTGCTGCGGTGGCTCGTAGCGGGAGTCGATGCCGGTGAAGCCAACGATCTCCTTGCGCCGCGCTCGCTGATAAAGACCTTTCGGGTCGCGCTGCTCGCAGACGGTCAGCGGCGCATCGACGAACACCTCCATGAAGTCGTCCGGCGCGAAGCGCGCTTTCGCCGCGTCGCGTTCGGAGGCGAACGGCGAGATCAGCGCAACGATCACGATCAGGCCGGCATCGGTCATCAGCCGGGCGATCTCGGTCACGCGGCGCACGTTCTCGATGCGGTCGGCATCGGTGAAGCCAAGGCCGCGGTTGATGCCTTGGCGAAGCTCGTCGCCATCGAGCACGAAGGTGCGCAAGCCTTTGTCATGCAGGCGTTGCTCCAGCAAGACCGCGATCGTCGACTTGCCGGCGCCGGACAAGCCGGTCAGGTAAATCACACCGCCCTTGTGCCCATTCAGGGCCTCGCGCTGTTGCCTGATGATTCGCATGTGAGTCGCTCCGATGACAAACGAAAACCCTGTAGGCAGCGCGGGCCCGCTCACGAGACACTGCGCCCCATGCAAGATAACAGGATAGTGACACGGCAGATGAGACGCGCAAGCAAACTCCACCCGGCCCGTCGGGGCTCAGTAGGCAAGCCCCCGAAGCCGCTGTCAAATGCAGAAAGCATCGAAGCGTCTGCATGGCGCACGTCTGCAGCATGCGCGTATCCGTCGTGTGCCGCCATTGACAGCGGGCCGGCCTGCCGAGAACGATAAGGCATGCTGGAAGATGCCCGTGCGCCATATGCCATCCTGGCTCATCACCGGTCGGGGTCTAACTTCCTGAACGACCTGCTTCAGGCGCACCCGCAGCTGGAATGCATCAACGAGCCGATGTCGATGCACACCCCCCACTTCCGCGATTGCGACCTGGTGCCGTGGCGGCGCGAAGACTTCGACCGGCGTTGGCTGCATGCCTCGCTCGTGCCGCATGACGGCCTGCGCGATTTCCTGTTCGACTTCAAAGACTATCTGCTGCAGTCGCACCGCGGCCGCATCGTCGGCTTCAAGGAGACGGTGCTGTTCGGCAAGCTGGAATGGTTGCGCGAATTTTTGCCACCGCTGAAGGTCATCTTCCTGAAGCGCGACATCCGCGCGGTGGTGTCGTCGATCTTGCGCAGCCACCTGACCGAGCTGTGGAACTACTCGAAGCTGGTGCCTGCGGCCTATCAACGCCTCTTTCCGGCGCATCACGCGCAGCGTCAAGTCGACCTCGAAACCGGCCTCGCGCTCCCATGGCATACACGAAACCCGAGCGGCGACGACAAGGTGCGTGCTGCCGCACTGGCGGCGATGAGTGTGGTGGTGCGTTATGAGCTTGCGCGGCGCGAGCTTCGGCATTTCGAGCACCGCATCTTGAGCCTCGAAGACATCGTGCAAAAGCCCGAGGTGTGCCTGAAGGTGATCACCGATTTCCTGAACGTCGACAGCGACGACGCGCCGCTGCGCTTTCTGCATGGCCGGCATGTCACCAGCCGCGGCGGGCTCTTCTCCTCGTTCCGCTCCCCCGAAGACACGCAGCACGCCTGGTCGTGGCATTTGAGCGCCGCGCAATTGCGCGCGATCGACGCGGTAACCGCTGCGGTGACCCATGCCACCCAGGCCCGGCCCCCTGATGGATGACGCGTTGATTCGGCATTACATCGAAAATGCCGTGGCCTTTGTGCCAGCCGCCCGTGGCGCCCGCCCGCTGCGCATAGCGACCACGCTCGTCACCTGCGAGCTGGCCGTGGCCTTGTTGAATGCCATGCGCCATCCAGCGGAGCCGGCCGCAAGCTATGCGCACATCAACACGCACAATCCGCAAAGCCCGCTTCGCTATGAACCGAAATCCCAACGCTGGACTTGCGAGGCTGACCGGGCGCAGCACCCGGTGTCCGGCATCAACTGGGCCGGCGCGGCGCGCATCGCGGCGCAGCTGGGTGCGCGCCTGCCGTTTGCGCGCGAATGGGAATGCTTTGCCTCGAACAATGCGCCCGAGAAGACCTACCCTTGGGGTGACGCGGAGCCCACGTTGCAGCTCGCCAACTTCGGCGAGCATTTCAGTGGCACCACCCCCGTCGGCCAGTTCCCTGCGTCGGACATGGGCCTGTACGACCTGGCCGGCAACTTGAGCGAATGGTGCCAGGACCACCCCCAGGCCGATGGCAAGCCGATGCTGCTGGAGCGGGTGGTCAAGGGCGGCGCCTGGAGCAAGGACGCGGCCTGGCTGCGCATCGGCGCCAACCGCGGCAAATGGGAACGCCTGGGCACGACCACCATCGGGCTGCGCCCGGTCTGGGAAGCACGTTGACTGCCGCCGTTGGACGTTCAAGCTCGAACCCTCTGATGTGCCCTGGAGCCCACCGATGAAGCTTGCGATCTTCGATCTCGACGACACGCTGATCAACTTTGCCGCCACGCGCCAGGCCGCTTATCGCGGCATGGCCGATCTGCTGACGCGCGGCGGTGTGGACGCCCCGGCCTTTCTCGCGGCCTGCCCTGCGGTTGACCGCGCGCTCTTCGTGCTGTTCGAGACCGGGCAGATCAGCCGCGCCGACTACCGCCTGCGCCGCTTCAGCGAGCCGTTCGATGTGATTGGTGCGCCGCATCAACCGGCGTTGGTACAGCGGCTCAACACTTTCTTCATGGACTGTGTCAATGACACGCCCTTGCTGTTCGATGATGCAAAACCGGTGTTACAGGCCTTGCGCGTGGCAGGCATTCGCACTGCGATCCTGACCAACGGCCCGTCCGATGGCCAGCGCCGCAAGCTGAAGGCCACCGGCCTGACGGATGCCGTCGATGAAGTGGTGATCGGCGAAGAGATCGGCTTTCGCAAACCCTCGCCGCAAGCTTTTCATTGGGTCATTGACCGCTTCTCGCTGGGCCGCTGTGACGCGTTGATGATCGGCGACTCGCCGGAACTCGACCATGACGCCGCCCTCAGCGCGGGCCTTGGCGCGCGCCTGCTGGACCGCGAAGGCCACCACGCTGGCGGGGCACGCGAAGTGATCCAGTCGCTCGACGACGTGAGGGTCCAAGGGCTTATCCCCAAAATAACCTGATGACAACGCGGCGTAACAAGCGCAGCATGTCAAACCTTACAGGTTGCCAAGCCCTTGCGGGCCTCGTACCCTTTGTTTTACGGCAGAGGGGTTCACGATGGCGGACTGCGGCGGCTGATCTACCCAGCTCCAAGCGTCTCACGCTCGCATGTGCTCGTCTGGACCCAGCCGCACTTGAAAGCAGAACGCCAGGGTTGTGACGAGAAGGCGGCCGCGGGCAAGCGTCGGCGCGAGGGGCACGCGATGTGGATTCAATCGATCAAGTGCGGGTGGCGCGCTGCGTCGCAGCGCTTTGTCGTTTCGCCTTCGCCCGCGTCACCGCCCGGTGCCGGGCCTGCGCTGGATCTCGAAGCCAGCATGGCTTTATTGCCACCCGCCCCACCGCTTGAAGCCAACCCGGCGACTCGGGCTAACGCTCGACCCGGCGCCTGGCGGGCCGCGCTGCTGACCGGCAGCAGCCTGCTGGTGCTGGGTGTGCTGGCCATCGTCTACCTCTCGATCCACCGCGAGTCGGCTGCCACGCTTATCACCGACAAGCTGAGCATCGCGCTTTCCAGCACGCCGCACGCCGCGCTGCTGCACATCGCCGCCGCCAAGGGCTATTTCACCGACGAGGGCCTGGATGTCTCGGTGATGCCGGTCACCCACGGCAAGGCCGCGCTCGATCTGCTGGCCCAGGGCAAGAGCGATCTGGCCTCCGCGGCCGAAGTGCCTTTCGTGATTGCGGTAATGAAGGGCGCGGACCTCGGCATCGCCGCGACCATGGCGAGCATCTCCACCGAGATGGCAGTGGTCGTGCGGCGTGACCGCAGCATCGGCCACCCGCGCGATCTGGCGCAAAAGCGCATCGGCGTGACCTTCGGTACCAGCGGCGAATACTTTCTGTGGGCCTTTCTGATCCGCAACAAGCTGACACCGGGTTCGATCACGCTGGTTGACCTGCCGCCCGACCAACTGGTGCTGGCGCTGACCGAAGGCCGCATCGATGCGGCTGCGAT
>CAHJWV010000143.1 GCA_903643055.1 Burkholderiales bacterium
CCACCCCCAACCCCTGCGCTCCTCGACGCCACCCACGGGGCCCGAATGCAATGCGGTCGTTTGCTGCGCAAACATCCCCCGCTGATGTCTCGCTTCGCATCGGCTCGATGCTTATCGCATCGATGCGAAGCGAGATGCGCGCGCGATAGCGCGCACCATGACCTGACTTCGGGCGGTTGTCCGAGCGCAGTGAACGAAGTGAACGTAGCGAGTTCTGCCCGACAGATTCGATTTCTTTGCCTCCTTTCTTTGGCGAGACAAAGAAAGGAGGTCGGCCGCCGGGCCGAACACCCGGCGCAGCCTCACGCAGTGAACAAAAGCCACCCCGCGACAGCGCCACAAACCACCAGCGCCAAACGCAAAACTCCAAAGCCCCCAGCGGCAGCATGAGCCCCCGTTCCAAATGATCGACAAGCTCACCCGCCTCCTCCTCAGCCCCGCCAACTGGTCCGCATTGGCCCTGGCCACCACCGCGCTGGCCCTCAAAGCCCTGGGCTTCATCGGCATCGCCGGCTTACCGATCGCCGCCCTCGGCTACGCTGCAGGCTTCACCATCGGCGGGCTGTGGTTCGGCTTCCCGAAGCTGCAAGGCCCGATGTGGGACGAAGCCCTCGAATTCACCGACGAAGGCGATGCCCGCGAAGCGATGAGCCGCGCGCTCGCCGGCGTGCGGGGCCTTGTCGAATACAACCCGGAGAACCGCCTGCCGGCCAGCCTGCAGGCCAGCGCGCTGACCTTGTGCAAATCATTGGAGAGCCTGCTGGCGCAATGGGAGCGCAGCAAGGGCGCGTTGTCGCTGCAGGAAGGCTTTCATGCGCGGCACATCGCGATCTCTTACCTGCCGGAGGCGCTGAAGGCTTATCTGTCGATCCCGGCGCAGTATGCGAGCACGCGGGTGCTGCAGGACGGCAAGACCGCGCAAGACATCTTCCGTGACACGCTGACCGAGCTCGAAGGCAAGGTGCGCGAGCTGGCGGACGATCTGGCCAGCCAGGATGCGCATGCCTTTCTCGTCCATTCGCGTTTCCTGCAGGACAAGTTCGGTACGCGCAATGCCCTCGATGCGCCACCGCTGAATTCCGCCGCTCCCACCACCCCGAAGGAGGCCGACCATGGCAAGCCCTGAGAACACATCACCCGTCAATACCGCTGCCACCGTCGGCTTTCAGCTGACGCCGCCGGAGGTCATCACGCCGGTGCCGGCCGAGGCCAGCCGCACCGCGGTGCCACTCAAGTCGGAGACGGCGGCCGCGGTCGATGACCAGGTGGCGCGCTTCATCGAAGCCTTGATGACCGAAGACGTGCACAGCAGTGCCTTCAAGGCCAAGCTCGACAGCGCCTTTGCGCTCGGCCGCGAAGAGGTGTCGAACGCGGCCAGCCTGATGCAGGGCCGCTTCCTGCTGCGCAACTTCGTCGGCGCCGAAGACAGCCCGGCCTACAAGGCGATCGGCGAGATCCGCGGCCACCTCGACAAACTGAACCCCGGCAACGAAGGCGACCTGCTGTCGCCGAACAAGCTGCTTGGCATCATCCCGTTCGGCAACAAGCTGCAGGCTTACTTCCGCAAGTTCGAAAGCGCCGGCTCGCAACTGCAAAAGGCGATGAGCCAGCTCTACGCCGCGCGCGATGTCGAGGCCACGCGCGGCAAGCTCTGGGAGGCCATGCAGCAGCTGGCCGCCGCAGCCCACTTCGCCACTTCGCTCGACGCGCGGCTGGCCGATCGCGTGGCGGCCTTGCAGGCCAGCGATCCGCAGCGCGCCAATGCCTTGCAGCAGGAGGTGCTGTTTTATGCGCGGCAGAACCTGTCGGACATCCTGACCCAGCAGGCCGTGTGCGTGAACGGCTATCTCGCGCTCGACGTGCTGAAGAAAACCGGCCGCGAAATGATGAATGGCTGCAGCCGTGTCGCGACCACCGGCATGAGCGCGCTGGCGGTGGCGCAGACCGTGGCGCGGGCCACCGGCAACCAGATCCAGGTGATGGAGATGCTGCAAGGCGTCAACGCGACGATCGGCAACCTGATCTCCGAGACGGGCAAGCAACTCAACAACCACGTTGAGGCGACCGCGCAGTTCGCGAGCAACCCGATGATCGGCATCGACAAGATCAAGGAGATGTTCGACCAGACCTTCAAGGCGATGGACGCGATGGACACCTTTCGCGCCAAAGCCATCGACGTGATGGGCCAGAACAACGCGATCATGAAAGAGCAGCTGACGCGCAGCGATCAATACATCGACCGCGTGCGCCAGCAGCAGGCCCGCGAGGCCGGCCGCTCGGCGCTGGAGGGGCCGGTGGCGCTTTGAAAGGCGGTCGGTCTTGTCAGACATGCCGCGCAGCGATCGGCGCTGGCGGCTGACAGCGCGCGGCCAAGCATCGGCCGATCATCGGGGCTCGCACTGTGCATTGCACGGTCCCCGAGATCACCGCGCATGACATGCCTTCAGGCGACGCACAAGGCGCTGTCGTTCACCTGCCGGGGCTTGGGTGCAACAAACGAACCCAAGACACAACTCCAAGAGGTAAACCATGGAAATGACATTGCAAATCCTCGGCGCCTTCGAGACGCTCGGCCAGGCATCTGTCGACGCCCAAGCCTTGTTGCGTCAGCTGCAGACCCGCGGCGTGACGCCTGAAGACGCTGCGCTGGCGCTCGACAAAGCGTTGCGCGAAGGCCTTCTACACCGCACTTCAGACGGCATGCTGCGGGCCGGTTCGCTGACCGTCAGCGAACGCATCCAGCAAGACGAAACTCCCCGTCGGCATCGCTAGCCGGCAATGCATGCGCAGATGGGATCAGGCCCAACGGCGGAGCCGGTGGGATGACGGATCGATCGTGGATCGATCCGATCGCCGCCATCGTTGTATCAGCGATCGCGCCTCAGGAATCCAACCGACGTACCGGCCTCGCCGAGCACAAACACGGTGTAGACCCGGTTGGCTTGCAAGGTCACGTCGGTTGCCAGATAAAGGTCCGCAGCGGTGACCGGTGACGTGGCTTCGAGGCGATAAGCGGTACCGGCCGTGGCTTCGATCGGTGTCGATGACAGGCCGAAGGCAATGTTGGTGGCGGCCGTGCTGTAGTCGGCCGTCAGCGT
Source organism: Burkholderiales bacterium (assembly GCA_903643055.1). The sequence goes on from CAHJWV010000143.1 coordinate 3,099, forward strand.
GACACCGCCGATCAGGTTGTTGACACCATGCACCAGTCGCAGCCGTGCGTTGGTGCCGGTCAGCGAGCGCCGGTTGTCATCGTTGAGCAGCGACACCTGTGGCGCCTCGGGCGAGCCCAGCACCATCAGCGTCAAGTCGGCGCCCGCGGTCACCGACAGTCCGCTGGTCGGTGTGGTGACCGTCGGCGCGGCTTCGTTCTCGATGACCTGGATACTGCGCACCGCGCTCGCGGTGTTGTAGAACACCCGCGTGTTGTGGGTGTCGCTTGCGATGCTGCGATCGGTCGACAAGGTGGTGGTGGTCGAATCCACACGCTTGACGCGGAAGCTGTAGCTGCCGTTGCTGAGCGAGGTGTAGTCGCTGGCCGCAAAGCTCGCAGTGCCCTTGCTCAGCAGCGTGTCGGTCGAGTAAAGATCGATCGACGCGTAATCGGTGCTGGCATTGAGGAATCGCACATGGCCGGTGCCGCTGTCGTCGCTGCTACCGCCGCCGCAGGCTGAAAGCAGCGCGAGCGCGGCAACACCCCACATCGCAGCAATGGATCGGAAGGTCAGGGATTCCTTGCGGCTTGAATCCTTGATTACAGCCAGTGGCGGTTTCGCTTGCGTTGCGCCACTGCGATGCATTGATTTGCAAGGTGTCTGCGCAGACACCTTGCAAAGCCGGCTTTACATGGCCGGCGGCTGCCTCGCGTGCGTTTGCCGATCTCCTTACATCAGCAGATGCTCGCCGGCGTTATCTCCACCGAGGATCACGTAGTTGACCTTGCGGATGTCGGCCAGCCGGGTGCCGCCCGAATAGCTGATCGAGCTTTGCACGTCTTCATTCATCTCGCGCAGCGTGTCGGTCAGGCGGCCCTTGATCGGCTCCAGGATGCGCTTGCCTTCGACGTGCTTGTATTCGCCCTTGTTGAAATCGCTGGCCGAACCGTAGTACTCCTTGAAGAGCTTGCCATCGACCTCCACGGTCTTGCCCGGTGACTCTTCATGCCCGGCAAACAGCGAGCCGATCATCACCATCGCAGCGCCGAAGCGCACGCTCTTGGCGATGTCGCCATGGTCGCGGATGCCGCCGTCGGCAATGATCGGCTTGGTCGCCACGCGGGCACACCACTTCAGCGCGCTGAGCTGCCAGCCACCGGTGCCGAAGCCGGTCTTGAGCTTGGTGATGCAGACCTTGCCGGGACCGATGCCGACCTTGGTCGCATCGGCGCCCCAGGTCTCCAGATCGATCACCGCTTCCGGCGTGCCGACGTTGCCGGCGATCACGAAGGTCTGCGGCAGCTTCTGCTTGATGTGCTCGATCATCTTGCGCACGCTCTCGGCGTGGCCGTGCGCGATGTCGATGGTGATGTAGTCGGCGCCGACGCCTTCGGCCGCCAGCCGGTCGATCACTGCATGGTCTTCTGCCTTCACGCCGGAGCTGATCGACACATACAGGCCCCTGTCGCGCATGCGTTTCGCATAGGCCACGTTGTCGAGGTCGAAGCGGTGCATCACGTAGAAGTAGCCGTTGGCGGCCAGCCATTCGGTGATCGGTTCATCGACCACCGTCTTCATGTTGGCCGGCACCACCGGCAGCTTGAAGCGCCGCCCGCCGAGCTCGGCCGAGGCATCGCATTCCGAACGGCTTTCGACGCGGCATTTGCGCGGCAGCAGCAAGACGTTGTCGTAGTCGAAGATTTCCATGTTCTCGCTCCTTGATGGTCGACCGCACGTTGAGGCAGTGTGCGGACTCAGGCTGCGAGCGCTTGACTTGGTGCCGGGGCCGGTTCGCGAAGGCCGCCAGCCAGGGCGGTGCAGAAACGGCAACCGGGCGCCAAAATTTGGGCCCGGTGCTGCATTCTACGCAGCTGCCCTCGCGCTTCTACACTCGGGTGTCAAGGCCCTACTGCCCGCCTACTGCCGCCTGCGGGGCGCTTTGCAAGGCCCATCAAGCCCCTGCGCAGGCACAGGTCGGGCCGGTCGCGGCAGGCTTGTGCGTGCGCTCCCCCGGTCGCCAGCCCCGCCGAGGGAATGCCCGCTTGTTCACCCGATTTCACAAGGAATGCGATGCCGCTCGATCCGTCGACCAAACGCCTGTTGCCCTGGCTTGTGGCCATCGCCTTCTTCATGCAGGCCTTGGACGCCACCATCCTCAACACCGCGTTGCCACGCATGGCCGCCGATCTGGGCGAGAGCCCATTGCGCATGCAGTCGGTCGTCATCGCCTACATGCTGACGGTGGCGCTGTTGATCCCGGCCTCGGGCTGGTTGTCTGACCGCTTCGGTACGCGCAAGATGTTTGTTGCGGCGATCGCGATGTTCAGCTTCGGCTCGCTGCTGTGCGCGTTGTCGGGCAGCCTGCCGATGCTGGTGGCGTCTCGTGTGGTGCAGGGCCTGGGCGGCGCGCTGCTGCTGCCGGTCGGGCGGCTGGCCATCCTGCGGGCCTTTCCGAAAGCCGAGTTGCTGAAGGCGATGACCTTCGTGACGATCCCCGGCCTGGTCGGGCCGCTGATCGGGCCGTCGCTCGGCGGCTGGCTGGTCGAGGTCGCGACCTGGCATTGGGTGTTCCTGATCAACCTGCCGGTGGGCCTGCTCGGCATCGTGGCCTCGCTGCGTTACATGCCCGATGTGAGGGCGCGTGAGCCGGTGCGTTTCGACTGGAAGGGCTTCGTGATGTTCTCGCTCGGCCTGGTGCTGGTGTCGATGGCCTTGCAGGGCCTGGGCGAGCGGGCGCTGAGCCTGGCGGTGTCGATGCTGATGATGGTGGGCGGCCTGGCGGCGATGGTCGGCTACTGGCTGCACGCGGCGCGGTCGGCTCAGCCGTTGTTCAGCCTGGCGCTGTTTCGCATTCCGACCTTTGCAATCGGCGCGGCGGGCAATCTCTTCTCGCGCCTGGGCAGCGGCGCAATGCCGTTCCTGATGCCTTTGTTCCTGCAGGTCGCGCTGGGCTATTCGCCTTCGGTCACCGGCATGAGCCTGATCTCGAGTGCGATCGGTGCCTTGCTGTGCAAGCCCTTCGCCGCGCCGCTGATCCAGCGCTTCGGCTACCGCCGCGTGCTGGTCGTCAACACGCTGCTGCTGGGCGCCACGATCGCGAGCTTCGCGCGGGTCGATGCGGTCACGCCGTATGCGGTGATCGTTGCGATGCTCGGCGTGTTCGGTGTCATCAACTCATTGCAGTTCACCGCGATGAACACGCTGAGCCTGGGCGATCTCGACGAGCGCACCGCGAGCGCCGGCAACAGTCTGCTGTCGGTCGTGATGCAGCTGTCGATGAGCCTGGGCGTGGCAGCGGGCAGCGCGCTGCTGGTGGCGTTTGCGGGCGGAGCCGCGCATGGCGCTCAGCCTTCGGTAGTCGGCGGTTTTCACTCCACCTTTGTCTGTGTCGGCCTGCTGTCGGCGCTGGCCGCCTGCGTCTTCTTCCAACTCGGCCGCCGCGAAGCGCCAAGCGGGCCGGCGACCGTGGTCGATGAAGGCTGAGGGGTGGGTACAAGGTCCATTAAGCCTGAGCGTTAAATGATTGAATCCGGCCCGGGCGCTGGGTATATCGTCGTTATCCTTTCTTCTTGGGAAGCAGGGCTTGAACATTTCTGTCGCGAATAACCTGCTGCAAACGGTTTGATACCGCGGCAACCCTGCCGAACCTTTCTTCTGATCCCAAAACATATCGGATGTGATCTGGAGTGGAGTCCGCGCATTCGCCTGAAAGCGCACAGGACAGTTGAAGTTGTTCGTTCTGAATGCCACAAGTCTCCGCAACCGCACAAATCGCCCAGTTCCAAGCAGAGACGTAGCCCTCAAAGTCGAGGCCCCCGAATTTTTCTCCATCCAGATACGAAACAGCGCCACCTTTCGATGTGGGTGTGTTTTCGAAGGCGGAAAGGGTTGGAACTGCCGCCAGCAGCAAAGGATCTTGCGTCTTCAATATTTCGCCCAACAAGGCTTCTGGTGATTCGGATCGATCCCGCTTGATGATGCGATGTCGGAGGTTAAAAAGCGGATCTTTTTCCACACCCCA
>CAHJWV010000144.1 GCA_903643055.1 Burkholderiales bacterium
GCGCGTGCCGATGCTGCAGTGATGGTCACCTCGATCTCGGCTGTTGTTTCCGGCGCCGCCGCTGCACCCGCATCGGCAGGGTCCGGGCTCGATGCCGAGTTGGCCAAATGCCAGGGGCAGCTGTCGGACTGGGTGCATTGCCCCTCCGGCAAGACGACCGAGGGCAAGACCAAGATCGCTGAAATCGAATCGCGTCTGGAGGGCATCAAGGCGCGCATCGCCAGACGAGACAAGGCCGCCGAGCCGGCCACCGATGCGGTGGGCAAGGTGGACGATCCCAACCCGGCGGGGCGGCTTGCACCGACCCGCATCGAAGCCGCGGCCGCCGCCACAGACACTCGCCAAGAGTTAATGGCGCGTTCAAGCTCACTGAGCGGCCCGGTGCTGAACAGCCTGGGCGGCTACCTCGATGTCTATGCCTGACTGGGTTGGCGCCGTGTGGCTGCTCGCGGCTATTTTTGAATGTCTCCCAGGCAGAGGTATTTGATCTCGACGTAATCCTCGATGCCGTAGCGCGAGCCTTCGCGGCCGAGGCCCGATTGCTTGACGCCGCCGAAGGGCACTTCAGCGGTAGAGATCAAACCGGTGTTGACACCGACCATGCCCGACTCCAGCCCTTCGCCGACGCGAAAGATGCGGCCCACATCGCGGCTGTAGAAGTAGGCGGCGAGGCCGAACTCGGTGGCATTGGCCATCGCGATGGCTTCTTCCTCGGTCTTGAAGCGGAACACTGGCGCCACCGGGCCGAAGGTTTCTTCGCGAGCACACAGCATCTCGCTGGTGGCTTCGGTCAGCACGGTCGGTTCATAGAAGTGGTTGCCGATCTTCTTGCCACCGGTCAGCAGCTTGGCGCCTTTGTCTAACGCATCGGCCACGTGCCGCTCGATCTTCTTGATCGCGTTGTCATCGATCATCGGGCCTTGCGTGATGCCGGCCTCGAAGCCGTTGCCGACCTTGATCGCCTTGACCTTCAGGGCCAGTTTCTCGACGAAGCGCTCATAGACGCTGTCTTGCACATAGAGCCGGTTCGCGCAGACGCAGGTTTGGCCGGCATTGCGGTATTTGCTGGCCAGCGCGCCATCGACGGCGCTGTCGAGGTCGGCATCGTCGAACACGATGAACGGCGCGTTGCCACCGAGTTCGAGCGACAGCTTCTTGATCGTCGGCGCGCACTGGGCCGCGAGGATGCGGCCGACTTCGGTCGAGCCGGTGAAGGACAGATGGCGCACGATTTCGCTCTCGCACAACACCTTGCCGATCTCGGTCGATTTCGCGGCGGTGATGATGTTGAGCACACCCGCTGGCAGCCCGGCGCGCTGGCCGAGCTCGGCGATCGCCAGCGCCGACAGTGGCGTTTGCCCTGCGGGCTTGACGACGACCGGGCAACCCGCGGCCAGCGCCGGGCCGACCTTGCGCGTGATCATCGCGATCGGAAAGTTCCACGGCGTGATGGCTGCGCACACGCCCATCGGCTGCTTGATGACGAGGTAGCGCTTGTTGTTGTCGGTGGTCGGAATCGTTTCGCCATACACGCGCTTGCCTTCTTCGGCAAACCACTCGATGAAACTCGCGCCATAGGCCACTTCGCCCTTGGCTTCGGCGAGCGGCTTGCCTTGCTCGGCGGTCATGATGCGCGCGAGGTCGTCGGCGTTGTCCAGCATCAGCTGGAACCACTTCATCAGGATCGCACTGCGCTCCTTGGCGGTCTTGGCGCGCCAGGCGGGCCAGGCGTTTTGGGCAGCCTGCAGCGCGGCCTGCGTTTCATCGACACCGAGATCGGCCACATCGACCAGCTTCAGCCCGGTGGCCGGGTCGAACACATCGAAGAGGGCCGGGCCCTGGACCCATTCGCCATTCAGCAGCGCGTTGGTCTTCAGCAGGCGCGGGTCTTTGAGCGCCGAAAGCGGTGATGTTTTGATGTCCATGAGATGTCTCCTGAGGCGATGCGTCGAATTTACTGCGTCACAGGAAGCCGGGTCGGCAAGGCGGGTTCAGCGCTGCTGTGTCGGCGTTCGGTGCGCGCGAACCATTCGCCTACCTGCACGCGGCATCCGGATACCGCAGAGGGTTCACCATTCAGCCGCTACCGCTTACTTGTTATCGCTTACCCGGCCGCCGCTCACTGACCCAGTTAACGCTGCGCGGCAAAGCTGTCGGCCAGGATCTGCAAGCCTTCGTCAACGAGTGCATCGCTGGCCGTCAAAGGCACCAGCACGCGGATCACGTTGCCGTGGACGCCGCACGACAGCAGGATCAGCCCGCGGCGTGCGGCTTCATGGACCACCCGCTGGGTGAGTTCGGCATCGGGCTGCGCGAGGTCACCGCCCTTGAACAGCTCGATCGCAACCATTGCGCCCAAGCCGCGCACATCGCGCACTTCAGGTACTTGCGTTGCGATGCGGCGCAGCCCGTTGGTCAGGCGCTCGCCCATCGCCTTGCTGCGCTCCAGCAGCTTCTCTTGCTCGAACACTTTCAGCACTGCGAGGGCGGCGGCGCAGCCGATCGGCGAGCCGGCGTAGGTACCGCCCAGCCCGCCCGCGGCCGGCGCATCCATCACCTCGGCGCGGCCAATGACCCCCGCGATCGGGAAGCCACCGGCCAATGACTTGGCGGTGGTGATCAGATCGGGCGCGACCGGCCATTGTTCGCTGGCGAACCACGTACCGCAGCGGCCGGCGCCGGTCTGCACTTCATCGGCAATCAACAAAATGCCGTGCTGATCGGCCAGCGCCTTCAGCGCGCTGATGAACTCGGGCGGCGCGACATAGAAGCCGCCTTCGCCCTGCACCGGCTCGATGATGAAGGCCGCGACGCGTCGGGCCTCGATGTCGTTCTTGAAGATCGTCTCGACCGAGTGCAGCGCATCGGCGACCGACACGCCATGCAAGGGGTTCGGGAAGAGGGCGTGGAACACCTCGGCCGGGAACGGGCCGAAGCCCAGCTTGTACGGTGCGACCTTGCCGGTCAGCCCGAGCGTCAGCAGCGTGCGGCCGTGGTAGCCGCCGGTGAAGGCGATGACGCCCGCGCGGCCGGTGTGCGAACGGGCGATCTTCACGGCGTTCTCGACCGCCTCCGCGCCGGTGCTGAGGAAGAACGTTTTCTTCGCGAAGTCGCCCGGCGCGAGTGCGTTCAAGCGTTCGGCCAGCTCGACATAAGGCTCGTAGGCCAGCACCTGGAAGCAGGTGTGGGTGTAGAGATCGAGCTGGGCCTTGACCGCGGCCATCACCTCAGGGTGGCGATGGCCGGTGTTGAGCACCGCGATGCCGCCGGCGAAGTCGATGTAACGCCGGCCTTCGACGTCCCAGACTTCGGCGTTCTCGCCGCGCTCGATGAAGATCTCATGCGCCTGGCCCACGCCGCGCGGCACGGCCGCATGGCGGCGTGCCATCAGGGTGGCGTTGGTCTGCGGGGCGTTCGAGCTGAGAGGTGGGTTGTCGCGCTTCATGGACGATCTCCAGAATGATCCGAGGGCCTGACTTTAGGGGCGGCTGGCGAGGTTTGCCTCGGGTGCGCGGAAGAAGCCTTTGAAACTCGCACCGGCCGCATGACCCATCGCCTTTGGCGCGGCGTCTCGCGCAAGGCACGACGGCGTGAAACCGGGTGGCCGCACTTCGAGGCGCGCTTCCTATAATCGAGGGCTCCGCTGAACCCAGCCCATGCGCGTTCGCGTGCCTGCATCGGCATCACAGAAAGAACCCGGATGAAAGCCTCCGAAATCCGCTCGACCTTCCTCAAGTTCTTCGAATCGAAGGGCCACACCATCGTGGCGTCGAGCCCGGTGGTGCCCGGTGACGACCCGACGCTGTTGTTCACCAATGCCGGCATGAACCAGTTCAAGGACGTGTTCCTCGGCTTCGACAAGCGCGCCTACAGCCGCGCCACCACCGCGCAGAAGTGCATCCGCGCCGGCGGCAAGCACAACGACCTCGAGAACGTGGGCTACACCGCGCGCCACCACACCTTCTTCGAGATGCTGGGCAACTTCAGCTTTGGCGACTACTTCAAGAAAGACGCGATCAGCTACGCCTGGGAGCTGCTGACCGAGGTCTACCAACTGCCGAAAGAAAAGCTCTGGGTCACCGTCTACGCCGAAGACGACGAGGCCTACGAGATCTGGAACAAGACCGTGGGCGTGCCGGCCGAACGCATCATCCGCATCGGCGACAACAAGGGTGCGCGCTACGCCTCCGACAACTTTTGGATGATGGGCGACACCGGCCCGTGCGGCCCGTGCACCGAGATTTTCTACGACCACGGCCCGGAGATCGCCGGCGGCCCGCCTGGATCTCCTAATGAAGACGGCGACCGCTACATCGAGATCTGGAACAACGTGTTCATGCAGTTCAACCGCGATGAAGCGGGCGTGATGAACAAGCTGCCGAAGCCGAGCGTGGACACCGGCATGGGCCTGGAGCGCCTGAGCGCGGTGCTGCAGCATGTGCATTCGAACTACGAGATCGATACCTTCGTGAACCTGCTGTCGGCGGCGAAGAAGGCGGTTGATGTGGCCGGCGGAAATGAGTGCGACCTGGACTCGCCTTCGCTGAAGGTGATCGCCGATCACATCCGCGCCTGTGCCTTCACCGTCGTTGATGGCGTGATCCCGAGCAATGCCGGCCGCGGCTATGTGTTGCGCCGCATCACCCGCCGCGCGATCCGCCATGGCTACAAGCTCGGCGCACGCAAGCCCTTCTTCCATACGCTGGTGGCCGCACTGGTGACCGAGATGGGCGATGCCTACCCGGAGCTGCGCCAGAATCAGCAGCGCGCGACCGAGGTCTTGAAGACAGAAGAGGAAGGCTTCTTCCGCACCATTGCCAACGGCATGGAAATCCTCGAAGCCGAACTTGCTTCGCAAGAGAAGGCCGGTGGCGCGAAGACCATCGACGGCGACCTCGCCTTCAAGCTGCACGACACCTACGGCTTCCCGCTCGACCTGACGGCCGACGTGTGCCGCGAGCGCGGCGTGGCGGTCGACGAAGCCGGCTTCAACGCCGCGATGAGCCGCCAGCGTGAGCAGGCGCGCGCGGCCGGCAAGTTCAAGATGGCGCAAGGCCTCGAATACACCGGCGCCGACACCACCTTCCATGGCTACGAGCACCTGACGCACAAAGGCGCGAAGGTCAGCGCGATCTATGTCGACGGCTCGCCAGTGCAAAGCGCGAAGGCAGGCGATGACGCGGTGGTCGTGCTCGACCAGACGCCGTTCTATGCCGAAAGCGGCGGCCAGATCGGTGATACCGGCGAGCTGCGCAACGCGACCTCGCGCTTTCTCGTCGAAGACACGATCAAGGTCCAGGCGGCCGTGTTCGGCCACCATGGCCGCGTGGTCGAGGGCTCGGTCTCGGTCGGTGATGTGCTGAATGCGCGCGTCGATGCCGAGCGCCGCGCGAAGACCATTCGCAATCATTCGGCCACGCACCTGATGCACAAGGCGCTGCGCGAAGTGCTGGGCGGCCATGTGCAGCAAAAGGGCTCGCTGGTGAATGCCGAGCGCACCCGCTTCGACTTCGCGCACAACGCACCGATGACCGATGCCGACATCGCGAAGGTCGAAGCGATCGTCAATGCCGAGATCCTCGCCAACGCCGCCACGCAGGCGCGCGTGCTGCCGATCGAAGAGGCGCAGAAGACCGGTGCGGTGATGCTGTTCGGCGAGAAGTATGGCGACGAAGTGCGCGTGCTCGACATCGGCAGCAGCCGCGAGCTGTGCGGCGGCACGCATGTGGGCCGCACCGGCGACATCGGCCTGTTCAAGATCGTTGCCGAGAGCGGCATTCAGGCCGGCGTGCGCCGCGTCGAAGCCGTGACCGGCGACAACGCGCTTGCTTATCTGCAATCGCTCGAAGGCACCGTCAACCAGCTCGCCAGCACGCTGAAATCGGCCCCGGCCGACGTGCCGGTGCGGCTCGGCCAGTTGCTGGAACAGGTGCGTGGGCTGGAGAAGGAGCTGGCCGCCGTGAAGGGCAAGCTGGCTTCGTCGCAAGGCGATGAACTGCTGGCGCAGGCGGTCGACGTCAAAGGCCTGAAGGTGCTGGCAGCCGTGCTCGATGGCGGCGACGCGAAGAGCCTGCGCGAAACGCTCGACAAGCTCAAAGACAAGCTGAAGAGCGCGGCGATCGTGCTGGCCGCGGTAGAGGGCGGCAAGGTGCAGCTCGCCGCCGGTGTCACGAGCGACCGCACGGCGAAGGTCAAGGCCGGTGAACTCGTCAACTTCGTCGCGCAGCAAGTGGGCGGCAAAGGCGGCGGCAAGCCCGACATGGCAATGGCTGGCGGCACCGACCCGAAGAACCTGGCGGCAGCCCTGGCTTCGGTGCAGGCG
>CAHJWV010000145.1 GCA_903643055.1 Burkholderiales bacterium
CGCGCCGATCAAGGCCGGCGACGTCGAATGCATGGATTGAACTTGCACGCACTGGCGTAGTCGCTTGATCTGCCTTTCATCCCTTTCCCAGAACATCACCGAAGAGATCGAAGGAGCCTCATGACGGGCATCGCCATTCCTCTGCAAACCGTGCTGTTGCTGATCGCCTCCAATGTCTTCATGACTTTCGCGTGGTACGGCCATCTGAAGTCATTGGCCGACAAGCCCTGGTACATGGCCGCGCTGATCAGCTGGGGCATCGCGCTCTTCGAGTACCTGCTGCAGGTGCCGGCCAATCGCATCGGCTACGCGGGCGGCTTCTCGCTGGCGCAGCTGAAGATCACGCAAGAGGTCGTGACGCTCGGCGTGTTCGTGCCGTTCTCGATGTTCTACATGCAGCAACCGTTCAAGCTCGATTACGTCTGGGCCGGGCTGTGCCTGGTCGGGGCCGTCTTCTTCATCTTCAGAAGCTGAGCATGAAGGGCGGGGCGGGCGGCTTGGCGCGTTATCGCCACATTGCGATCGAAGGACCGATCGGCGCCGGCAAGAGTTCACTGGCGCGGCGCCTGGCGGCGCATCTCGGTGCCGATCTGATGCTGGAGCGTGCCGAAGAAAACCCGTTCCTCGAACGCTTCTATGGCGACCCGGCCGGCTATGCCTTTCAGACCCAGATGTTCTTCCTGTTCCAGCGCCTGCGGCAGGTGCGTGAGCTGACGCAGCCGGGCATGTTTTCGAAGGCCGTGGTCAGCGATTTCATGCTGGCCAAAGATGCGCTCTTTGCCCGCATGACCTTGAGCGACGAGGAGTACGGCCTGTACATCCAGATGTACGCACAGGCCGCAGCGCAGGTGCCCGCGCCCGATCTGATCGTCTGGCTGCAGGCTTCGCCGCCGACCTTGATTCAACGCATCCAGCAACGTGGCATCGCGATGGAGCAGCGCATCGATGAGCCCTATCTGCAGCGCTTGTGCGACGCCTATGCCGGCTACTTTCAGCGTTTCGACGGCGCACCGGTGATGGCAGTCAACAGCGAGCCCATCAACCCTGCGTTGAACGACGAAGACTTCTTCGCGTTGATCGAGGCACTGGGTTCGTTCGAAGGGCGGCGTGGCGTTTTTGACCCGTCTGCCGGCTGAGCCGCCCAGCGCGCTCCGACTACACTCGCGGGCTTTTGTGACAGGGCTGTCATATTGGGCGGCCGCTTGGAGAACCCACCATGCTGTTCGGAAAGCTATTGCCTCGTGAAGGCAACTTCTTTGATCTCTTTAACCAGCATGCGGGCTTCATCGTCCAGGGAGCGCATGCCTTCATCCTGATGATCGAGAACTACAGCAATCTCGATCTGCGCGAGAAGCACGCGGGCGAAGTGGTGGCGGCCGAGCGCGCGGCCGACAAGATCACTGCCGAAGTCAATCGCCTGCTGCACAAGACCTTCATCACACCGATCGATCGCGAACAGATTCATGGCCTGATCAACGCGATGGACGACATCGTCGATCTGCTGCAAGACGCGACCGAAACCATGCAGCTCTATGACGTGCGCTCGATGACGCCCGAAGTGCTGCGCCTCGGTGACCTGAGCGCGAAATGCTGCGAGCGCGTGCAGCATGCCGTGTCGCTGCTGCCGCGACTGAACCAGAGCGACGCCGCTGAAGCGGCGATCAAGACCTGCGAAGAGATCGACAAGCTGGAGTCCGATGCCGACCGCGTGATGCGCTCAGCGATGTCGCACCTGTTCCGTGAAGAGAACGATGTGCGTGAGCTGATCAAGCTGAAGGCGATTTACGAGCAGCTCGAATCGATCTCCGACCGCTGCGAGGACGTTGCGAACCTGATCGAGGGCGTTGTCCTCGAAAACTCCTGACGCGGCGCAGGAGTTTCGATGCAATCGGTCCAGGTCGCGTTCTGGGTGGTGGCCATGCTGGTGGTGCTGGCCGTCCTGTTTGACTTCATGAATGGTTTCCACGACGCGGCGAATTCGATCGCCACCGTCGTCTCCACCGGCGTGCTCAAGCCGCAGCAGGCGGTGTTGTTTGCGGCGTTCTTCAACGTGATCGCGATTCTGATCTTCCACCTCAACGTGGCTGCCACGGTGGGCAAGGGCATCGTGCAGCCGGGTGTTGTCGACCATCATGTGGTGTTCGGCGCGCTGATCGGGGCGATCACTTGGAACGTGATCACCTGGTGGTACGGCATCCCGTCGAGTTCGTCGCATGCGCTGATCGGCGGCATTTGCGGCGCCGTCATCGGCAAGGCGGGCATTGGCGCGCTGGTGGGCGCCGGCGTGTTCAAGGTCGTGGCCTTCATCTTCGTGTCGCCCTTGCTGGGCTTCGTGCTGGGCTCGCTGCTGATGGTGATCGTGGCGTGGATCTGGCGGCGCTCGTCGCCCTTGCGCGTCGACAACTGGTTCCGCCGCCTGCAATTGATCTCGGCCGGCCTGTACAGCCTCGGGCATGGCGGAAACGACGCGCAAAAGACCATCGGCATCATCTGGATGCTGTTGATCGCGACCGGCTACGCCTCGGCGTCTGATAGCTCACCACCGGTCTGGACGATCTGGAGTTGCTACGTGGCAATCGGTTTGGGCACGATGTTCGGCGGCTGGCGCATCGTCAAGACCATGGGGCAGAAGATCACCAAGCTGAAGCCGGTCGGCGGCTTTTGCGCCGAGACCGGCGGGGCGCTGACGCTATTCCTGGCCACCGCGTTGGGCGTGCCGGTGTCGACCACCCACACCATCACCGGTGCGATCGTCGGCGTGGGCTCCGTGCGGCGCGCCTCGGCGGTGCGCTGGGGCGTGGCAGGCAACATCGTCTGGGCCTGGATCTTCACGATCCCGGCATCGGCCTTTGTTGCGGCGATCTTTTACTGGATCAGCCTGTCGCTGTTTGTTTGAGCGGTTGAGGTGGCACGGCGCTGATCGGCCATGCCCTTGGCGGCGTTGTCTCAGCGGCCTGCCTTCAGATGGGCGGAGGGGGCGAAGCGAGCCGGCGGCCATCGCCGGCGTGCTAACTCGCTGCCTCACCGGCTGATCTTGTGAGCCTCTTCGATCTGGTATTCGAAGTAGCGTTGGCCGCTGAAGGCGATTGTCGACATCAATACGGAAGCGCCAATTAGCAACGACACGATCACGCCAACGATCGCCATCCAGCCGGTCTGGTGAACGCGTCCTTTCGGATTGAAGCGTGCATTCCACGACTCATCGGGCGTGAGCCCGTAGACGATGGCGGCCAGCATGCTGCCCGACAGCGCGAAGCCCAGCAGCGGCACCAGCAGCCACGCGACCTGATCGTCTTGCCCCAGGCGCAGTACGCGCTCGACGCCGTACAAGCCGAGCAGTGTGGGGATCGGCCACAGCCAGCCCCAGGGGTCGCGTTGGCCGTGCAGGTAGAAGCGGTGCAGGCCCATGCCGCCGCCGATGAGCGCAATCCAGGTGGCGAGCGTCTTCGATTTGTAGGGGCTCATGTGCCTTCCTTCGGCGGTGTCTGCTGGCCTTCGCCGAGAGATCGTTGCATCAGCACCACGTCACGCCAGGCATCGAATTTCCATCCGCTCGCTTTGAGAAGGCCGGTGTGTTCGAAGCCCAGGCTCAGGTGCATGCCGATCGAACCCGCGTTCGCCGAGTCGCCGATCACCGCCAGCATTTGCCGCGTGCCCAACGCCTCGCAGCGTCGCAGCAGTTCGGCCAGCAGTTGTTTGCCGATGCCTTGGCCGCAGGCTTCGTTGGACAGGTAGATCGAGTCTTCGAGGCAGAAGCGATAAGCGCGCCGAGGCCGGAAGTGATTGGCATAGGCATAGCCCACGACCACTTCTTCGCGCTCGGCGATCAGCCAGGGCAGCCCCTTGGCCAGAACGTCATCGTGGCGGCGCGACATCTCGGCCAGATCGGGCGCTTCGAGCTCAAAAGTGCCGGTGCCGTGAAGCACGTTCCACCCGTAGATGGCTGTGATCGCAGGCAGGTCCGAAGGCTGGCTGGCGCGAATGATGATGGCGTTGGGTGACATGAGTGGCCCGCAAGTGAGCTCTTGAGTTTATAATGCGTGGTTTCGGTGACGGTCGGTCGGAAGACCGGCGTATCTACGGTACCGATATCGAGGTGGGGCCCAAGGCTTCGCCGCTTTGTGATCTGCTCGCCCTGAGTGTCTCCTGGTGCGGTGGATGTTTTCAAGACTCAAGGAAACAACATGGTCGTGATTCGACTCGCACGTGGTGGCGCCAAAAAGCGTCCTTTCTATAACATCGTCGTTGCTGATTCGCGTACCCGTCGCGATGGCCGCTTCATCGAACGCGTCGGGTTCTACAACCCGGTCGCGTCTGGTGCCGAGCAGCCCTTGCGCGTGTCGTTCGATCGCATTGACTTCTGGTCCGGCAACGGTGCCCAGCTGTCGCCGACGGTTGCTCGCCTGGTGGCACAAGCCAAGGCAGCCACACCGGCCGCCGCAGCAGCCTGATCATTGATCGTGACTTCCGCGCCTGCGCCGGCGAACGCTTTCGACCCGGCGTGGCCTGAAGACGCGATCGAAGTCGGGCGGGTGCTCGATGCCTGGGGCGTGAAAGGCTGGATCAAGGTCCAGGCTTTCGCGTCCGACCCCAAGGCTCTTTTTTCTTCCAAGCGGTGGTTCATCAAGCCGCCGGATGCGGGCGCTGTGAAGCGGCCCATCCCGTCGATCGCCGGTGGCTACCCCAGCCTGCTGAAGATCGCGGAAGCGCGCGACCATGGTGATGTGATCGTGGCGCAAGTGAACGACGTGGTTGACCGGGCCGGGGCCGAGGCCTTGCGTGGCGCCCGCATTTTCATTGCTCGTTCCAGCTTTCCAACCGCGTCTACCGACGAGTACTACTGGGTTGACCTGATCGGCCTGGCTGTCGTCAATCGCGAAGGTGCGCACCTGGGTTCCGTGGTGGGCTTGCTCGATACCGGTCCGCACAGCGTCTTGCGTGTGGTGCCCGATACGTCCTCATCGCCAACGGAAGAGGCCGAGCGGCTGATTCCCTTTGTCGGTGCTTATGTCGATGACGTGAGCCTGGCCGAAAAGCGCATCACCGTCGACTGGGG
>CAHJWV010000146.1 GCA_903643055.1 Burkholderiales bacterium
CCTTTTCCATTCGCCTTCGCTCAACAGCTTTCTCGTCATCTTCTCACCGTAAAGTCTAATTGTTAACACGGCCTAGATAGATTGCAACACTTCCTTGCGACGCTCCTGATATTCGTCTTCAGTGATCAACTGACGATCACGCAGGCGCTTCAATGTGTCCAGGCGGCGCTCAATCTCGTCGGCCGACGGCACGTCACCTGGTTTGCGGGCTGGTACAGGGACTACCGCGGCGGGCGCGGCCACAGGGGTAGGGCGTGGTGTTGCCATGGCAGGTGCTGCCGGCGCTGCGGGCGCAAGCGGTGTGGCGGCCAGCGGAGCGGCCGGTGGTGCACCGACCAATGCGGGCAGTGGCGCAGGCGGCGTGGTTTGCAGCAAGGTAGGCGCTGCGACCGGTGTGGGAACTGGCGCGGCGCTCGCTTCTGTACCGCGTAACGACAGCGTCAGCCAATCGGGGCGGCGATTGCTCGCGCCAGTGCTTTGCAGCGCAACACCGCGCGCCGCCGTGGTCCGCGAACCATATTCAAAGTGGGGCAGGTTGTTGGTCTGGCGGTAAGCGACGACGAAGTCGAGATCGGTGTCATGAACGATCAGGTTCAGTGCATCGCCTTGTACGAAGAGCCGCGCGGTGAGGCCTTTGGGTGTGCCGAAGCTGCCATTGCGACGAGCGCTTGTCAGCACTTGAACGTCGTCAGCGGCAGTCGCATTGGCAAAGGCCTGGGCCAGCGGGCCCGCAAGCTCGGCAGCCTCGTCATCATCAAACAGCGGCACGATCTTGCCCGCCTCGTTCTTGCGGATCAGCAACAGCTGCTGGCGCAGCGCTTCGGGTTGAAGCTGTATCGGGTGTTGATTCGCGGCACCCCCCGGCTCGCGCGCCACCAGTTCAATCTTGGTGAATTCGCGCAGGTACCAGGCGCGTTTGGTGGCACTCACCGGTGCATCGGCATCACTGCCTTTGCCGAACAGCGTGGCTGACTGCACCGGCCCGTTGATGCCGACGACACAGCCGCACACGAGGCCGAGCTTGATCCAGAAGAAGGTGCTTTTCACAGTACAGGGGTCCTCGAATGCGGCGACGCGTTGACAAAAGCGCTTGCTGGCGCAGCACCGACGGTGCAACGCTTCAGCGGCGCTGAATTGTAGGTAGGACCCATGAGCCCCCACCGCGCCATCGGCAATCACCGGGATAACCCTTTGCCGGGACAGTTCTGCAGCTGCCTGGCGCCGTCTGGCTTGCAACCCCTCGGGCGCTGGCGACAATGCGCCTCCTTCATCTGCCTCTTGATGCGGATTCGACACACGATGGACCACCAAGCCGTTCTAGATGAAATCGTCGCCACGCTCGGCCCCTTGCGCGGTCAGCAAGGAAAGGTCGCGCGCTACATCCCGGCGCTGGCCCGGGTGCCGGCCTCCCACTTCGGCATTGCGCTTCGCACTTGCGATGGCGAAGAAGCCGCGGCGGGCGATAGCGACACACCGTTTTCGATTCAGAGCGTGTCGAAGCTTTTCTCATTGAGCCTGGCGATGCGCCTTTTGGATGAACAACTGTGGGAGCGCATCGGCCGTGAACCTTCCGGCAATCCGTTCAACTCGCTGGTGCAGCTGGAGAACGAGCAGGGCGTGCCGCGCAATCCGTTCATCAATGCGGGTGCCATTGCGGTGGCCGATCGGCTGGTAAGCCATGGCGCCGCCAAGCCGGCATTGCTGGCTTTGCTGTCAGGCTTGTGCAATGAGGCGGTGAACTTCGATGAGGAGGTCGCAGCGTCTGAAGCCGATACCGGCTTTCGCAACATGGCGTTGGCGAATTTTATGAAGAGCTTTGGCAAGCTCGATAACGGCGTGGCCGAGGTGCTCGACGTCTATTTCCACCAGTGCGCGATTCGCATGAGCTGCTTGCAGCTCGCTCGGGCAACGGGTTATTTATGCCGTGATGGTGTGCATCCCTTCGACGGCTCTGCGGTATTGACCGAGCGGCAGACACGTCGCGTCAACGCATTGATGCTGACTTGTGGCACCTACGACGCGGCTGGAGAGTTCGCCTTTCGGATCGGCTTGCCTTGCAAGAGCGGTGTCGGCGGCGGCATCGTGGCGGTGGTGCCCGATCGCCTCAGCCTGTGTGTGTGGTCGCCGGCACTGGACGCCACAGGCAACTCATGGCTGGGCCGAAAGGCCTTGGAGATGTTTGTCGCTCAAACAGGCCTGTCGGTGTTTTGACTGTGTTGTGAACTGATGCCGGGGCACCAGGCCCCGGGCGGATCAAAGCAAGCCGCGCAGCACGGATTGCGAATTCAGCAAGGTCGGCAAACAGTTTTCGATCAGTTGCTCCATCGAGATCCGCGACGCATGGATGCTCACATTGATGGATGCAACCACCTGACCGCGAAAGTTCTTCAGCGGCACCGCGATGGCACGCAATCCGGATTCGAGTTCCTGGTCGACCATCGCATAGCCCTGCACACCGGCCTTGACGATCTCTGCTCGAAGGAGATCGATGTCGGTGATGGTGTGAGGCGTCAACGGCTTCAGTGTCTGGCGTTTCAACCAGGCATCCAGTTCGGCACTGGGCAGCGCGCTCAGCAACACGCGACCGTTGGCCGAGCAGTGGGCCGGCACGCGGCTACCGGGCTGCAGTGTCAGTGCAGGCGCGCGGCCAGCGGTGCTGGCCGCGATCGAGATCACCTCGTCACCATCGAGCACGCCTGCGGTCGAAGCTTCCTTGAGTGCATAGGCGAGCTTTTGCAGTTCGGGGCTAACGATGCGCGGCAGGCGTGCCGAATGCATATAGCTTTGGCCGAGTCGCAATACACGGGCCGTCAGCGCATACATCTTGCGCTCGCTCGTGACATAGCCGAGGTACTCAAGGGTGATCAGATAGCGCCGCGCGGCCGCGCGAGTCAGCCGGCAATGCTGCGCGACCTCGCTGATGGTCAGCCGGGAGCGGTCGTGATCGAAGGCTTCGATCACTGCCAAGCCTTTTTCGAGGCCGGCGATCAGGTCGCGTTTATTCGGGGTTGGGGGAGTTGGTGTTGGTGCCGTCTCAGCAGCCGGTGATGGCTGTGCTGACGTATCCTGATCGGAGCCGTTAGATCCCTGCTCGTCGTGTGGAAGCGATGTCATGGTCCCTCCGCGCTTGCCTCGCAAAGCCTCGTGGTGTTTGCGTTCTGCAGCAGCACCCATCGCCCAGGCTGCTACGTGTGGGAACTCAATGTAGTTCTCCGTATTCATTGGGAACACGTGCGGTGTTCGCCAATGGGCGATTGGCGAAGTTTGTGCATAGCAACAAGAAACCCGCGTTCAAAGTGACACAGGAAGCGGCGAAGGTGCCTTGACTTCTTCCATGCAAATCATGGATCTGACGTCATCTACACCCGGTACTTGCATCAAATGGTCAGTTAGGAATTGACTGAGGCTTTTTAGGTCTCGCGCCACTACTTTGAGCAGGTAGTCACTGTCACCCGACACCGTGTGGCATTCGAGTATTTGCGGAAAGGCCCGAATGTCGGATTCAATTTCTCGCACGCGGCCGAACTGTCCGCCATCGATGTTCAGGCTTACATAGGCCATCACACCCAACCCCAGCGCTTGCGGTTGGACATCCGCCCGATAGCCCCGAATCACGCCGCGCTCTTCCAAAGCCTTAACTCGGCGAAAGCATTGAGGAGCAGAGAGATGAACCTGCGCTGACAGCTCGACGTTCGAGGCACGGCCGTCGGCCTGCAGCGCCGTCAGAATCTTGCGATCCAAAGCATCCAGATCAAGATCAGGCATGTAATTTTGCAATAAATAGAAAGGATCTTGTATGAATGGAGAAATCTATGCAAGATTAAGAATGCAAATTTCTCTTGCCTCTGAATAGACTGGTTTCTGTCACGAGCAAGGAGATTTCATGACCACTGCCGCCCGCGCTGCCGCGCTTCGTTCATTGGCCCGCGCCAGTTCCCCCGTAGCCTCCACGTCACCGATTGCACTGGAGCAGCGCCATGGCGCACACAACTATCACCCGCTGCCGGTGGTGTTGACGCGTGGGGAAGGGGTCTATTTGTACGACACCGAAGGGCGACGTTATCTGGACATGATGTCGGCTTACTCGGCCGTGAGCTTCGGCCACAGCCATCCGGTGCTGGTTCGCGCGCTGACCGACCAAGCGCAAAAGCTCGCCGTCACGAGCCGTGCGTTCCACACGGATCAACTGGGGCCGTTTCTTGAGAGGCTTTGCCGTCTGACCGGCATGGATCGAGCGTTGCCAATGAACAGCGGTGCTGAAGCGGTTGAAACGGCGATCAAGGCAGCTCGCAAGTGGGCCTACAAAGTCAAAGGCGTGGCCGAAGGGCAGGCGCACATTCTCGTTGCCGAAGGCAATTTCGCCGGCCGCACGACGACGATCGTGGGCTTCTCCTCAGAAGCTCAGTATCGGGATGGGTTTGGCCCGTTCGCGCCGGGCTTTTCACAAGTGCCGTTTGGCGACATTGCTGCTTTGGAGGCGGCCATCACGCCTCAGACCGCCGCCTTCATCGTCGAGCCCATCCAGGGCGAAGCCGGAATCGTTGTGCCGCCAGCTGGTTATCTGAAGGCCGTCAGAGACGTCTGCACGCGCCACAACGTGCTGATGATTTGCGACGAAGTTCAGACCGGCCTGGGCCGCACAGGCGCATTGCTGGCCTGCGATCTCGAAGGCATCAAGCCTGACGGGTTGATGCTGGGCAAGGCGCTAGGCGGTGGGCTGCTGCCCGTCAGCGCATTTTTGGCACGTGAGGACGTGATGGCCCAATTCACGCCGGGCGACCATGGCAGCACCTTCGGCGGCAATCCGTTGTCCGCGGCTGTGGGTTTGGCCGCGCTTGATTTGTTGGAGCGCGAGCAACTGTCAATGCGCGTCGCCGAAAGTGGCGAGTACCTGATGGCGCGCCTGAAGCAGCTGAAGCATCCGGCCATCACCGAGGTGCGTGGCCGGGGCCTGCTGATCGGCGTGGAGATCGCGCCTGGCTTTGCGTCGGCTCGCGCCGTCTGTGAAAAGTTGATGGAAGAAGGCGTGTTGACCAAGGACACACACGGCACGGTAGTTCGATTGGCCCCGCCGCTGGTGATCGACCGTGCGCAGATCGACGCTGCAGTGAACGCTTTCGTGCGTGCTTTGCAGTCGCTTGCGCCGGTTGCGTCAACCACGCCAGAACGTGTTGTTGCTTGATTTCGACGGGCTGGATTCGCGCTGACCAAATGAGGTCAGGCGGATCCACCTGAGGCGTTTAACGCCTTGCCGCAAGCCGCGCAAAATCTCGCGCCCGGTGTCGCCGATGCACCGCATTGCGTGCAATGTATCGTGGCGGCACCTGAACCTGAAGCTGACGCAGCAGAAGTCAGCGCCGCCTGCACCTGCATCTCGCGTTGCAACTGCGCTGCGTGTGCATCGGCCGACGGCGCTTCCATGCCTCGCTCTGCGCTGTTGAGGGAGGCAATGCGTGCCTGATCGGCCGCCGAGCCGGGTGCGATCAGCACGCTTTGGCCTTGTGCAAATTGCGTGAGCTGTGCGGCCAAAGCGCGAGCCTCTTTTTCGGTCGAGAACATCGCCGTGACCTGGCGGGCTTCGTCTTTGCCAAAGACCACCGATTCGATGCGAGCGCGCCAAACACGCAAGGTCATTGACTCGGTGCGCACCACATCGTTCTCGGTGTTCAGACGGCTACTGAACTGATTGCCGGTGCCAATGCGCGAGGTCTGATAGTTACCCATCATCTCCACCCAGGTCAGCACTGATTCAAAGTTGAATCGTCCCCATAACTTGCCCGAGGTCTGAAAGCAGAAGGTGGCCACGATCGCGAGGATCGCGGAGTTGCCCGCCACGGAAAAACGGTTCTGCTGCCAACTGCCCATTACATTGAATTCGCGGACAAAGTAGAGCGCAAACGCAACGGCTGCGAACACCAGCGCGACGGCGAACAAATCGAGCAATAACAGCGTTCGGTAGCGGCGTTCGCCGAAAGCCAGGGCCAGCGTGGGCGCCTTGGTGCCGGCCATCGGCAGAGGCTGCGATTCTTCCAGCAACTCACCGGCAAAACTGCCGCTGGGTGTGGCGGCGGTTGTGACGGGGTCGATGCGGGCATAGCGTCGGTTCGGAATGCGATCGGTCCACTGCTGCTGAAGGTTGCGATCGAGCTCATCCATCAGGCTGGCCGGTGGCGCATTCATCGACAGCCGGCTTTGCTCGACGCTGGCGCGCGTTTGCGGCGCCGGATCAATCTGCGCTAGCACGGCGGCCATCGCCAAGCCACACGCCACGAGCGATGTGCTCAGCATCACGAAGGCCTGCGTGTTGAGCGAGAAGTTGCCAAGCGAAGGCAATGCGTGGCCCAGCAGCGCGATCGCAACCGGCGCGAGGATCGCTGATGCGATAAGGCCGATCAGCGAAGCGGTCGTGAGCTTGGCACGACCCTCTGACCAGATCGGCTTGAGCAGATAAAACAGACCGAATGCGAAGTACAAAATGCCGATCCACGGCCGAGTGGCCGGTGTTCCGAACACCAGCCAAGAAAACAAGAAGCTCAGCAGCGTGGCCGCGATCGCTGCCAGGTTGAAC
>CAHJWV010000147.1 GCA_903643055.1 Burkholderiales bacterium
GGCGAACTGCTTCGCTGTTCAAGTGCATGAGCAGGAGGCGAGGTTTAGGGCCATAGGGAAGGCCGAGCTGCTCCCACTCACCCGTCTGTGGGTTAATAGCGGTTCCAGCCTCAACTCGGATCGACGTACGGCCTTGCCGGTGCTCCCATACAAGCATGTCATCGGGCGGTTTTGCTGATGGAAGCGAGGTCTGACAGAAGACGGAATGGCTGAAAGCTAGATCGTCAGGTGGAGCTGTGGCGATGTCGCCCGCTAGGTCCAATAGCCTCTGCTGTATCTGACTCGCCATAGAATGTTCCCGCCTCTGATTCGGGTAAGATACCGTTGTCATGTCCGCATGATCCAGAGGCGAGGCGATAGCGATTACACGTGCAATTGGCGAATGAGCTACTACCCATCCCGCAGTGACGCCGCCATCCGCTCCAGCGCTTCGGTGACCCGGTCCAGGCTCTCGGCAAGGCGCTTTGACTGCGCCACCGTCTCAGCGGCGTGCGCCATCACGACACTCTGGATCGGATCGACGTCGGGCCGCCTCGCCTTTGCATCACGACGTTCACGAACAGTCTTTCGGATCGAATGTGCGTAGGCGTCTTGCGAAATCGAAAGACTGCGAGTCATGTCTGCAATGGCGGTGAGGTCCGATCGCATCCCATCCAGCTTGGCCAGCCGCGCTCGGTCCCGCCGCGACATCGGCACGATCAATTTCCACCAGGGGACTCTAGGCAGCGACATCGCGGAAGCGTGGCCTGCGCGGCGCTTGCTGGCAACCTGAACCAGCACCCTCCTCCATCTCCTGTTGCTGCCAACTGATGCCGTCGATTGGTCAGCGCCGCGGTCTGTGCCAGACTTCGAAGCTGCAACGATTCGGGGAGAACGGAAAGATGAACATCACCGAGCTGGCGGAGCGAGTCGCCACCGAGCAGAGCCTGGACAAGAAACAGGCGCGTAAGGTGATCGAGGCAGCACTGAAGGCAGTCGTCGAAGC
This sequence comes from Burkholderiales bacterium, assembly GCA_903643055.1. The sequence continues at coordinate 986 of CAHJWV010000147.1, forward strand.
TGCCAAGGACGGTGCCGAGGTGGCGCTGCCGGGGTTCGGCAAGTTCAAGGTCCAGGACCGGCCGGAACGCGAAGGGCGCAACCCGGCCACAGGTGCCGCTATCACCCTTCCGGCCAGCCGCAAGCTGGCGTTCTCGCCTGCAAAGGCCGTGAAGGACACGCTGAACGTGTAGCAGGGCGGTCCAAATATCGCATCGGCCGACAACAGCAGCCCAGAATGCGCGATCAGGCGCTGATCGGCGTACGGTCCTACTTACCCATCCCGCGCAGTCCCACCGCCAGCCGCTCAAGGCCCTCAACTGCGCTGTCCAGTGCCTTGGCCGTCTGCCGCGACCTAACGGCAGCATCGGTCACCTGCGTCAGGAAAGTGTTTTGGATCGAGTTCGGAAGGCAGGCTTCCATAAGGGTCCAGCGACTGGCGCGGATGGCCTGCTGGATCGCGTGGTGGTGCGTGTCATGCTGAGCCGAAAGATCGCGCAGTGCGTCTGCAATCATCGCCATGCTGGCGCGGGTGTGATCGAGATGGGCCAGTCGCGCTCGTTTCCCGCGAGAGATCGGCAGCAGGCGCTTCAACCATGCGAAACCGGGCAGCAGCATCCCGAAAGCCTGACCTATACGCCGCTTGCTGGCAACGCTGCACGGCCTCAGACTGGGTCATGTTCATGGTCAATGAAGCCGACGCCGCTGCTATCCGTGCTGCCTTCGATCAAGGCGGTGAGTTCTCGGCCGCGGTGCGGCTGCGCCGACGCTTTTCCGGGATCGCCGACAACGCAGAGGCCCGGCGGTGCGCCCGCACCATCGCCGGTTGGACGCCGACTCCTGACCCGCCGGCCAAAGTGACGTGGCTGCGGCCCAGAAAGCAAGGTTAGGGCCGATCAGCGTCTAGGGCGATCCCACATCGCTTCAAAGGGCGGCGCTGGCGCGCTGCCTGACCGAGCCCGGGACGGTCAGGCTCTTTCACGTTCAGGTCACAATTCAAACCTCTGCCGGCCCCACCCGTTCGCCTGATGGGTCAGCAAACCCGCAGGAGATGGTCGCGTGCGAGATCAGGACGGGACCAAAGTAGAAAGCGCGAAACCGACCAATGCCTCGGCACCCAGCCTCACGCTGCTCAGGGTGGCCATCGAGGCGGTGGCCGACGCGGTGGTCGTGACCTCCCCGGAGCTGGACCCGCCCGGCCCTGTGATCGAATATGTCAATCCGGCCTTTACAGCCATATCAGGCTACGCAGCGGACGAGGTGATTGGGCGCTCGCCGCGCTTCCTGCAAGGGCCACGGACAGACCGAGCATCTCTGGACCGGCTGCGTGCGGAGCTTGCCGCAGGGGGGCCAGCCGAGGGCGAGGCGATCAACTACCGCAAGGACGGTAGCGAATACTTTGTCGAGTGGCTGATCACCGCAGTGCACGATGAACAGGGGGGTGTGCGGCACTGGGTGGCGGCGCAGCGCGATGTAACCGAGCGCCACCGTATGCAGGCGCGTCAGGCTGTGCTGATGGCCGAGTTGCAGCATCGCACGCGCAACCTGCTTGCAGTGGTGCGTGCCATCGCCGAGCGCACGCTTGGGCGTGACCCCGCAGTAGCAGAATACGGTGCGCGCCTGGCTGCACTCGGCCGCGTGCAGGGCCTGCTCTCGGGCAGAAAGCAAGACTGGTCCGTACCGGTGGCTGAACTTGTGCGTGCCGAACTGGACGCCCACGGCGGGGAGCTGGACGACCAAGCCCAGGTTGAGGGTCCAGCGGTCGAGTTGCCGGGTGACCGGGCGCAGCTTGTGGCGATGGTGCTGCACGAGCTGGCCACCAACGCCGTGAAATACGGCGCGCTCGCCCAAGCCGCGGGCCAGCTTTCTGTTATCTGGCACATGGAACAAGGCAGCAGCGGGCGCTTGGTGATCGACTGGCGCGAAAGCGGGGTGCCCTTACCCAGCGGGCCACCCATGCACCGCGGCTACGGCACCGAGCTGATTACCGTGGCGCTTCCTTACCAACTCGATGCGGAGACAGCTCTGGAGTTTACTTCTGATGGCGTGCACTGCCGCGTTGCCTTGCCGGTTGGCACACTCCGGGACGAAGCAGGCCCAGACGAGATGAGCATGACGTGACCGGGGTCATGATTGAGGCTGCCGCACGCTTGGATGATCAGCACATCCTGGTGGCGGAGGACGAGTACGCCATTGCGAACGCGATCACCACGGTGTTGGTGGATGCGGGCGCGAAGGTGCTCGGCCCTGTGCCCTCTGTCGCGCGGGCGCTGCGCATGGCAACGGCGCCTGGCCGGCTTGACGTTGCGCTACTGGACGTGAACCTGCGCGATGAGGCGATCTGGCCAGTCGTGGATGCGCTGCAGGCGCGCGGCGTGCCTGTGGTGCTCGCCACCGGCTACGACCGGAGCGCCACACCCCAGGCCTATGCCTGCCTGCCACGCTGCGAGAAGCCGGTGAGAGGACGCGAACTGGTGCGCCTTCTCGCCCGCGAACTGGACCTGCAGCGCCAGTCAGAAGCTTAGGCTTCTCCCGCCTGCGCCGGGCCGAGCTGGGCCAGCACCACCACACCAGCGGCAAGTACGTGCTGGCCTATGCCGTCGAGATGGCGTGGCGCGAGGACGGGCGGTGATTACCGAACGGGGC
>CAHJWV010000148.1 GCA_903643055.1 Burkholderiales bacterium
CGCCAGCGGCACTGCGGCGCACCGATACATCGCCCGACAAAGGCACGCCGGCCAGCAGGCTGTTGCCCAGTTCGACATTCGTTTCACCGCGCACCCCGGTCAGCCGCTCGGGCAGCGTGCGCCTGTCTTCCTCAGAAGTCGACAGCGCCGCATCAGGCAGCGTCAAGGCCAGGTTGCCGCGCAGGTTGATGCGGTTCACGCCCGCCTGCCAGTCGACGCCAGGCAGCTCTGGGAACCAGGTGCGTGGGTCGAAATCAACCAGCGCCGATTGCGCCTTCACCTGCCAGGCCTGCGCTGCGTGATCGGCCGTGCCGGAGAAGCTGGCGTTGGCGCCGCCCGCGGCAGCGCGCAGCTGATGCAGCTCGATGCGTTCGGCGGTGCCGGAAGCATCGAGCTTCAGCTGCACCGCACGGGCTGGAGATTCGAGCTTGCCGGCCAGCTCAATCAGTGCCTTGAAGGTGGGCGATCCGGTGCTGCCGTTTTCGCCGCCCGGGTTGGCCTGGCTCGACAGTTCGATGGGCCCGCTCAGGCTCATCGCTGCCAGCCGGGGGTCGAGCGCGCTCGGCTGCAATGCGCCGAGCTGCGCCTTCAGCTCGAAGCTGCCAGCGCTCCATTGCCCGCTGCCTTGCAGGCTGCCGGCCGACTTGCGACCGTCGGACAGTTGGACCTCGAACTTTGTCAGATCCAGACGATCGACCTGATCGGTGCGGCCTTTCAGCTCGACCGCGAGGCTGCGCAGCGGCAGCTTCTTTTCGTTCCAGCGGCCGGGCTGCTCGTTGCTGAGCTGGATGCTTGCATTCAGTGCGCCGCTGGCATTCGATGCCTCCTTGCCGCCATCAACCGGTGTGATGGAGACGCTGCCGCTCAACGCGGTGGCCGGGGCATGAGCCAGCAGCGCGGCCAGGTCCAGGCTTTGGGTGCGGGCGTCCAGCTGCGGCAAGGGCCAGGGCTGTGCTGGCGCGACGATCGCGCTGGCATCGAGCTGCTGCCCCTGCGCATGCAGCGATGCCTTGGCATTGAAGCGCGCCAGCGGGCCATGGGCCTGCAGCTGTGCCTGCCAATCGGCTTGCAGCGGCTTGGCCCAGGCGGGCAGGGCCGGCGGTGTGGCTGCGATACCCGTTGTGCGGGTGGATGCGGTGCGACGCGGCTTGCCGGGCGAGGGGTTGGTGTTCGCTTGCGCCGGTCCGCTTGCTGCGGCGGGTGGCGCATTCGGAGCCGTCGAAGGAACGATCGATGCCTTCGCCTGCGTCGCCTTCAGGTCCGCATCGAGCTGCATCGGCGCTTGCGCGCCCAGGCGAAAATCACCGGTGATTTGCAAGGGGTCGAGCTGCACGCTCAGCGCGTCGATGCGGTGCAGCCGGCCTTCTTCAGCACCCAGATGCAGCCTTGCGCTCAGTTCGCGCAGCGGGTGGCCATCCAGGCCCGGCAGCTGAAGCTCGGCGACATGCAGTTCATCGATCTGCAATTCCAGTGGCAGCGCCAATGCGGCCGGCAGCGCGAAGGGTTTGTTGCTGGGCGGGCCGGTGTTCACCACCGACACCGTGATCCGATCGGCGGCCAGCGAGTGCAGGTGCACGGCCGCCCAGGTTTGTGGGTACGTCGTGTATCCCACCGACAGGCCTTGCCAGCGCGGCCGCTCGATCACGACATGCACCGGCGCGATCGCAATCACGATCTGCTGTGCGCTGAACTCGCCAATCAGGCTGCCCTGCGGCTTTTGCACCTCGATGCCGATTCCCGCGCGGCCGAGTGCTGCCAGCAGCCAGGCCGTGCCTTCCGGTGTGCCAGCGGCCCAGAACAAGGAAGTGATCAGCCCGCCGACCAAACCGATCAGCAACACGGTGCCGATCAGCCCATCAAGCCAGCCGCGTCGCTTGCGGCGTGGCGCGTCGCTTGCCGCGGGCCCGGACGAAGAAGTTGGCATGTCGCTCATCAGAACGCGATCCCGACGCTCAAATGCAGCCGGCCTTTGTGGACCTGCTCGCCATAAGCCCAATCGATGCGCAGCGGGCCAACCGGGCTGCGGTAGCGCACGCCCAGGCCGTAGCCGAGTACCGGATCGGCATCGCTCCACTGGTCGACGACGGTGCCGGCGTCGAGGAACGCCGCCCACCACAGCTCGGGCCGTTTGGCGGTGAACGGATGAGCGATTTCGGCACTTGCCGTCAGCAGCTTCCGGCCGCTGGTGGTCACGCCGTTGCGCAGCACCGCGATGTCGTGATAACCGTAGCCGCGCACCGAGTCGTCGCCACCGGCACGAAACATCAGCGTGTCAGGAATACCGACGCGATCAGCGGCAAACACCTGGCCGTATTCGAGCCGGGTCTGCGTGAACCACGAGCGGCCGAGCGGCCAATAAAGCGTGTTGCGCGAGTAGAGCCGCGTGAAGACACCGCTGTTGGCGAAGTTGGATCGCGCATAGCCGCCAGCGACCTGCGTGGTCGAAGTCAACCCGCGCGTGGGCAGGATCAGGTTGTCGACGTCACGCCAGACCCAGTTGTAGTTGATCGTCGCCGCCTGGCTGGTGCGCGGGTTGACCAGGTCGGCGGCCTGCTGCGTGGTCTGCTGGCTGGTGTCTTGGGTGGTGACCTTGTTGGTCAACAGCTCGCCATAAATCAGCCGCTCGATGCGCTCGGTTTCCTGTGAGCGGCCGGAGCGCACGTGCGAGGCGATGGTGATCTCCCCGCTCGCATCCAGCCGCGACACGCCGGCCGACAGCAGGTTGCGGTATTGCTTGTTGGCCGGGTTCGACAGCAGATCGCCGTCCCACGAGCGGGAATTTCGTCCGATCTCGAACTTGTTGTGCGCCTTCACGTTGAAGCCGAACGGCCGCCGATGCGTGTGCTCCAGCGAGACGCGCTCGCGCGTGCTGTCGCTGAAGCCGATGCCGGTGGTGGCGGTCTGCAACGACTGCTCGCGCACTTTCACGATCACCGGCATGGCATCGGCATTTTCGGTGTCGGGGTTGACCTCGACCGACGCACTTTCGAACAGGCCGACCTTGCCCAGCCGCTCCTGGAAGTCAAGCAGGCGCTTTTCGGAATACGGCGTGCCGGGCTCGAAATCGGCCACGTTGCGGATCGCGCCCTCGTCATAGCGCTGCAGCCCTTCGATGCGGATTTCGCCGAGGTGGAACAGCGGGCCGCTGTCGAAGGTGGCGGCCAGCGCCGCCTCGTGCGTCTTCGCATCGATGCGCGCCTCGGTGCTGGTCCAGGCAGCCAACGGGTAGCCTTCGGAGCGCAGCTGCGCGAGTGCTTCGTTTTTCGCCGAGTTCCATTCGGCCTGGCGGAACGGCTCTTCTTCCTTCATCGGCCAGTTCTTGATCACGCTCTTCATCAAATCCTTCGCGTCTTCGTTGCCGACTTCGATGCTGTTTTGCAGCGGGCCCTGGCCCTTGATCTCCCAGGAGCGCACCACGGTGCGCGGGCCGGGTTCGACCTTCAGCTCGAACAGCGGCTTGTCATCTGGCGGGTCGCTGCGCACCACGTTCACTTGCGGATTGAAGTAGCCCTCGGTTTCGAGCAGTGAGCGCGCCTGCGCCGGCGATGCGGCGGCGAGCCGATCGAGTTCGGCGTTGGTTACCACGTCGCCCGCAGCGGCCGATTGAAAGCGGCTCAGGTCGAGGTAGGTCACGAGCAGGCGGCGCAGCTCGTTCGGGGCTTCCACCTGCAGCCGGTACGACACCGTCGTCGGCGCAGAAGCGGCAGCAGCAGGTGGTGCGACCTGATCACCGCTATCGGCCGCGCGCGAACTGGTGGTGGCAGCTTCTTCGCCATGGAACATCGCGCAGCCGCTCAAGCAGGCCACTGCCGCCCATCCGCACCAAGTCCTGCACCAGCGTTTGTGTGCCGTGCCGAGTTCTGTCATTTGCTCAACAGGCGCATCGCGCGTTCGAGGCCTTGCAAGGTCAGGGGGAACATGCGCTGGTTCATCAACTGCTGGACGATCGAAATGCTCTGGCGGTAACTCCATACGCCTTGCGGCTCGGGGTTGATCCACGCGAATTTGGGGAAGGCGCTGGTCAGGCGTTGCAGCCATTGGGCGCCGGCTTCTTCGTTGTTGTATTCGACGCTGCCGCCGGGCTGCAGGATTTCGTACGGGCTCATCGTGGCGTCGCCGACGAAGATCAGCTTGTAGTCCTTGTTGTAGGTGCGCAGCACCTCCCAGGTCGAGAACTTCTCGCTGTAGCGGCGTCGATTGTTCTTCCACATGAAGTCATAGACGCAGTTGTGAAAGTAGAAAAACTCCATGTGCTTGAACTCGGCCTTGGCGGCGCTGAAGAGTTCTTCGACGCGGTGGACGTGTTCGTCCATCGTGCCGCCCACGTCCATCAGCAGCAGCACCTTCACCTTGTTATGTCGTTCGGGCACCATCTTGATGTCGAGGTAGCCGGCATTGGCCGCGGTCGAGCGGATGGTGTCGTCGAGATCGAGTTCTTCGGCCGAACCTTCGCGCGCAAAGCGGCGCAGCCGGCGCAGTGCGATCTTGATGTTGCGCGTGCCGAGTTCGATCTCGTCGTCGTAGTCCTTGAACTGGCGCTGGTCCCAGACCTTGACCGCCGCCTTGTTCTTGCCCTTTTCCTGGCCGATGCGAATGCCTTGCGGGTTGTAGCCGTAGGCGCCGAAGGCGGAGGTGCCGCCGGTGCCGATCATTCGCGTGCCGCCTTCATGGCGCTCCTTCTGTTCTTCGAAGCGCTTCTTCAGCGTGGCCATCAGCTCGTCCCAGCCCATCTTGTCGACCGCCGCCTTCTCTTGCGGGCTGAGCTGCGCTTCCAGCGTCTTGCGCAGCCACTCGAGCGGAACGTCTTGCGTGAAGTCGGTCAACAACTCCACGCCTTTGAAATAGGCGGCAAAGGCGCGATCGAACTTGTCGAAGCTGTTCTCATCCTTCACCAGCGACGTGCGGGCGAGGTAATAGAACTTGTCGATCGTCGGGCCGCCGTCGTCATCGATCACCCCGGCCTGGATGGCTTCCAGCAGCAGCAGGTATTCCTTGACGGAAACCTTCAGCTTGGCGGCACGCAACGTGAAGAAGAAATTGATCAGCATGGGGCATTTTGATGCATGCCACGCAGCGATGGGCCGATGGCCCCGACTCCCGACCCAAGCGCAATGGCATGCACCCCGCGGCAAGGCGTTCACCGAGCATGGCATGGGGTCTTTCAAGCGATGAAATGACCCGGCGATCCGCTGCACCTCTGCATGACTGGCGCGAGCGCTGCTTGCATGATCGAAGCTCAACCGCATGACGATCGAGATGAACATTAAGATTTCAAGGCTCCGGCGCCGGGCTCTGGCGTTTGCTGCCAGTGCCTACCTGGCTGGGCTTGCCCGGGCCGAAATGCCCGATTGCCCCGTCGAGCCGTTCTCGGAGGTCTCTGCGGCGCAGCGTGCGCAGATGCTGGCCGGCAACTGCAGAGATGAAAGCTCGCGCTGGAAGGTCGCGGCGCCGCGACCGAAGGCGCAAGAGGCGTCACCGACGGTGGTGAAAGCTGAATACAGCGCGCTCAGTTCGCAGCGCTTCGCATCGTTGCTGGGCTCATTGAAGTTCGACTGGTCAGGCCAGCGCCAGACCGACGGCCGAGGGGTCGCCCTCAACACCCAACGTGCCGCACTGGCGGCGGGCGGCTTGCTGCGCGTGGACGATGACCTGGCCTTGCAGATGAACCTCGGCATGGAGCACGCGAGCGTCGCCCGCATGCGCGCGACGATGAGCAGCATGTGGCAACCGACCCGGGCCAGCATGCTGTTCGCCGAATGGGCCGGCTCGGAGGCCGGCACCGAATCGCGCCGCGTGGGCGGGCGCTGGTGGGTGGTGCCGCGCCGCGTGGTGGTCGAGCTGGCGGCGCGCCAATTGCCCAACGGCGTCGGCTGGGTGGATCAACGCATCGGCCTGGCGTTCAACCTGAAGCTTTGACGGCGCGTGAACTTGCTTGCGTCATGCGGTGAGCGGCGCAGGCCCGATCCAGGCATCGGCCGCCGCCACATGGCGGGCCTTGTCTTTGAGCAGTTGCGCAGCCCCTGCCCAAGCGGGCTCAAGCCTTTTTGACCGTTTTCTTGCGCCGGCTCGCGGGCGCCGAATCCGTCTGCGCCGGGTCATGCCGCTTCAGCCAATCGAAGAATTCGCCGTACCAGAGCCGTGAATTGCGGGGCTTCAAGATCCAGTGGTTTTCGTCCGGGAACCAGACCAGCCGCGCATCGACGCCCTTGGCTTTCAGCGTGTTGTAGTAGGCCAGGCCCTGTTGATCGGGCACGCGGTAGTCGAGCGCGCCGTGGACGACGAGCGTCGGCGTTTTCATGTGCTTGACAAAGCTCAACGGGCTTTGCGATTGCACCTTCTGCGCATCGTCCCAGTACCAGGCACCAAGGTCTTTGGCATGCCAGCTGAAGGCGTCGTCGCTGAACATCGCGGTCCAGTCGAAGCAGCCGGCGTGGCACACGTAGGCCTGATAGCGGCCCGGCTTCACATGGCCGTTCATCCACGCAACCATGTAGCCGCCATAGCTGCCGCCGGTGGCGAACACGCGTCGCCGATCGATCCAGGGCTTGGCAATCAGCCAGTCGGTAGCGGCTTCGATGTCTTGCAGCTCGAGTTCGCCCCAGCGGTGGGTGATGCTGTCGAGGAAGGCGTGGCCGAAGCCACTGGAGCCGTGGTAGTTGACGGCCGCCACCACATAGCCTTGCGCGGCGAACACATGGCTGTTCCAACGGTAATGGAAGGTGTCGCCCGCCGCGGCATGCGGGCCGCCATGGATCGAATGCATCAGCGGATAACGCTTCTTGCGGTCGAAGCCGGGCGGATAGGTCAACCACACCTGAACCGGCTCGCCTTGCGCACCCTGGATGTTGATCGCTTCGTGCGAGCCCAGCGTGAACGCGGCCAGTTGCCGGTCGTTGAAATGCTCCAGCCGCGTGGGTTCGGCGTCATGGCGCAGCGCGTGAATGCGCACCGGGTGGTCGAGTGAATCGGCGGCTATAACAATCACCTCGCCAGCCACATCGAAGCCGTGCACCCAGCCGCCGGTGGCTGCGATCTCAGCCTCACGCTGCGTCAGATCAAATCGGTAGAGATGGCGCCGGCCTTGGTCTTCGGCCCCGAAATACACCGCCGAGCCATCGGCCGACCAGCGCAGGGGCGCGTTGACATCGTGGTCCCAATGGGCGCTCAGCACGCGCCAGCGGGCGTTGTGGTCGATGCAGGCCAGCTGGCTCGGCATCGTGTGGCGCTTGCCTTGATGGGCCGCGGTGAAGGCCAGGCGCTGGCCATCGGGGCTGTAGCGCGGCGCGCCGAAGTTCCAGGCTTTGTCATCGGCCAGCGTCTGCACCTGGCCATTGCGCAGGTTCAACTCGGCAAGGGCAAGGCAATGGTCGATCTGCTTTTCTGGCTGCGGGTCGAAGACAAAGGCGATGCGCCGGCCATCGGGCGAAATGTCGAACGCATCGCTGTCGGGCTCGGCGCGCGACAGTTCGCAGGGCGTGCCTTCGAACAGATCGCGTACGCGACCGGTGTCGATGTCTAAAACATGCAGGTGAGCCACGCGGCCCATTGGCAGGTTGTGGTCCCAATAGCGGTATTGGGTTTCACTGGTGACGTAAGCGGTCTCCTTGCGATCCTGGAATTCCTTGTGGCGCTTGGCCTGGGCCGCAGCGCCTTTCAGCTCCGGCCAGACCCAGGCGATGAACGCGATGCGCTTGCCATCAGGGAACCACTTGAAGGCGTCGATGCCGGGTGCGAAGTCGCTGATGCGCTGCGCCTCGCCGCCATCGGGGGCGATCAGGTAGAGCTGCGCGGTGTCGTCTTTCTTGTCCTGCTGATCGCGGCGGGCCAGGAAGGCAATGTGCCCACCCTGCGGTGACCACGCGGCCTGCCCATCTTTTTCACCACAGCTCGTCAGCCGGCGCGGCTCGCCGCCGAAGGTCGAGAACAGCCACAGACTGGATTGCCCCTTGTTCGCTTCCATCGAATAGCTCGCCACCGAGCACACCGCTTGGGCACCATCGGGGGACAGCGAAACATCGCCGATTCGATCGAGCGTCCACAAGTCATCGATGGTCAGAGTTTTGCGATCGGCCATGGCAGATGCACCGCTTCAGCGGCTCCGTTTTTGGATAAGAAAAAGAGGGCTGCGCCTTGAAGGGCAGGCCTGCTTCGAGAGAGTGGGGCGCGTCAACGCGGTCGGTCCAGCAACTCGCGCAGGTGGGTGCGGGTCGACGGCCATTCGCTGCGGGTCAGGCTGTACATGACTGTGTCACGCACGGTGCCGTCGCGGCGCAACGCATGGTGGCGCAGTACGCCATCGCGCCGGGCGCCCAGGCGCTCGATCGCCTTCTGGCTGGCGAGGTTCTCGATGTCGGTGCGCCAGCCGACCAGCTGCGCGCCCAAGGTGTCAAAAGCATGCGTCAGCAGCAGGAGCTTGCAGGTGGTGTTGACGTGGCTGCGCTGCGCGCTTGCGGCATACCAGGTGTAGCCAATTTCCAAGCGGTCGATGGCCGGCACGATGTCGTGGTAACTGCTGCTTCCGATCACTCGATTCGTTAGCAGATCCACCACGGCGAACGGCAGGCGGCTGCCCTCGGCTTGCTGCTTCAGTGCGCGCTCGATGTAGGCCAGTGCATTTTCGGGTTCAGGCACCGAGGTGATACGAAGCTTCCACAGTTCGCCATCGGCTGCCGCGCTGCGCAGGCCTTCCAGATGCTGTGGCCCGAGCGGCTCCAGCCGCACACGCGTGTCGGCCAGCGTCGTCGGAAGAATCGCCTGCATCGCTGGCTCAGCGGTTGTGCTTCTGCATGAAGACGAGCTTTTCGAACAGCGACACGTCTTGTTCGTTCTTCAGCAGCGCGCCGACCAGCGGCGGCACGGCCACCTTCTCGTCCTGGCTTTGCAGCACTTCGAGCGGAATGTCTTCGGCCACGAGCAGCTTGAGCCAATCCAGCAGCTCGGAGGTCGATGGCTTCTTCTTCAGACCCGGCAGGTTGCGCACTTCGTAGAAGTTTTTCAGCGCCGCGGCCAACAGTTCTTTTTTCAGCTGAGGGAAATGCACTTCGACGATGCGCTGCATCGTCACGGCATCGGGAAACTTGATGTAGTGGAAGAAGCAGCGGCGCAAAAAGGCGTCCGGCAAATCCTTTTCGTTGTTCGAGGTGATGAACACCAGCGGGCGGTGCCGGGCCTTGATCAGCTCGCGCGTCTCGTAGACATAGAACTCCATGCGGTCGATTTCGCGCAGCAGGTCGTTCGGGAATTCGATGTCGGCCTTGTCGATCTCGTCGATCAGCAAGACCACCGGTTGATCGGCGGTGAACGCCTGCCACAGCACGCCCTTGACGATGTAGTTGTGGATGTCACGCACGCGTGCGCCACCATCGACATCGGCGAGCTGGCTGTCGCGCAGGCGGCTTACCGCATCGTATTCGTACAGTCCTTGCTGGGCTTTCGTCGTGCTCTTCACATGCCATTGCAACAGCGGCATGCCCAGCGCCTGGGCCACCTCTTCGGCGAGCATGGTTTTGCCGGTGCCTGGCTCTCCTTTGATCAGCAAAGGGCGCTTCAATGTGGCTGCTGCATTGACGGCCAGCATCAGGTCGTCGGTGGCGACGTAAGTGTCTGAGCCTTGGAACTTCATTCGTTCGAGTGCAGTAGAGGGGGTGGGCAGTATAAAGGCGACCCTATAATCCGCGGTACTTCGAAGCACGCACTCGCATGATCATGAAATATCTGTTCTCGACGATCGTTGCCTTCGCGGCTCTGTCCGGATTCAATACGGGCGCACTCGCTCAGGACGCTAAAGCCGGCGAAAAAAAGGCAGCCATGTGCATTGGTTGCCATGGCATTCCAGGCTATCAATCCAGTTTTCCGGAAGTGCACAAGGTGCCGATGATCTCGGGCCAGGGCGCGAAATACATCGCCGCTGCACTGACGGCTTACCAGAAGGGTGATCGGAAGCATCCGACCATGCGTGCCATCGCGGCGCCGCTGACGGAACAAGACACCGCCGATCTGGCCGCCTTCTATGAAGCGCAGGCGAAAGACGTGCCGCCCGCGGATGTATCCGTGGCCTCCAAGCCGACTGCCGAAGTGGCCAAACTGCTGGAGCAGGGCGGCTGTTCGGCCTGCCACGGCGAGAACTTCAACAAGCCGATCGACGGCACCTACCCGAAGCTCGCCGGTCAGCATGCCGATTACCTCTACACCGCGCTGAAGGCGTACAAGAGCAAGGACAGCGCGCAGGTCGGCCGCAACAACGCGGTGATGGGTGCCACGGTGCAGCCGTTCACGCATGCGCAGTTGAAGGTGATTGCGCAATACCTCGCGACGCTGCCGAGCGACCTGCGGACCGTTCCCCAGTCGCGCTTTCGCTGACCGCGCCCGAACGGCGGTTTTGTCTGTCCCCTCAACGCCGCTGGTCTCAGCGGCGTTTTTGTTGGCGGATCACTGATCAAGTTTGGTGCTGTGCGGTCGATACAAAAACAGCTTCGCTGTCGCAGCCTCCCATGCTCAAGAAGATCAAGGTCAAAGCGCTTCGCCTGGGCATGCACCTGCATGCGCTGGAAGGGTCGTGGCTGGACCATCCCTTCTGAAAGTCGAAGTTCGTGCTTTCCGATCCCGCGGATCTGAACAAGCTGCTGGGCTGC
>CAHJWV010000149.1 GCA_903643055.1 Burkholderiales bacterium
CGAGCGGCGAAGCCAGCGGCGCAAACGCGCCTGCCGCCTTGTTCTGCGCGCGAAACAAGGTGGCGTGGCCGCCGGCCCGCGATGCGGCGTCGCGCACCTTGGCGGCCGAGGCCGAGGTGCACAGCCAGCGCTGCCCGCCATGCCATTCGATCAACTGCTCGCCGGGCAGCACCAGCGGCGGCGCCGTCTGCGGCAGCGAGACCCGCCACAGCGCCACACTGCCACCGGCCACCGCGTTATGCGCCTTGGTGAAGTACTCGTCGCGGTGGTCGCGCAAGCCCTGCCAGAACGGCGCGGCATGGGCCGCTTCGATCACCTCGCCCCCCATCGAGGCCATCGCCGCCCGCACCGCGGCCATCGCGCCACGCAGCCGCACCAGCAGCGATCCGTCCCACCAGGCGCTGGCGTTGAGCGGCAAGGGTTGGCCGCCCCAGGCATGCAGCTGCTCCAGTGCGGCGACCTGTTCGAACTCGAAGCGCAGCGTGGCGGTGGCCGGCGCCATCGGCATCACCTTCAGCGACACCTCGAGGATCAGGCCGAGCGTGCCCAGCGAGCCGGCCAGCAAACGCGAGACGTCGTAGCCCGCCACGTTCTTGATCACCTGGCCGCCAAAGCTCAGCACCTCGGCGCGGCCATTGAGCAGGCTTGCACCCAGCACGTAGTCACGCAGGGCGCCAACGCTGGCGCGCGCCGGCCCCGACAGGCCCGCTGCCACCATGCCGCCCACCGTGCCGGCGCCAAAGCGCGGTGGCTCGAAAGGCAGGCACTGGCCGTTTTCGGCCAGCGTGGCTTCGAGTTCGGCGAGCGGGGTTCCACACTGCGCGGTGATCACAAGTTCGGTCGGGTCATAGCTGGTGATGCCCGAGAGTATCTGGGTGTCTAACGGCTCACCGTAGGGGGTTTCGCCGTAGAAGACCTTGCTGTTGCCACCCCGGATGTCGAGCGCTGTGCCGGCAGCGCGTGCGGCCCGGACCTGATCGATGAGAGATTGAAGAGCAGGGGTCATCGTGGTTTTACTTTTTCCTAACACCGAACGTCTGCGGCATGTTCTGATCGGGCCTGAAGCTGAACGCCGTGCCGATGCCCTGAGGCTTTCAAGGCGCCGCTCAAAACCGGGGCAGTTCCGAAAACGCCAGCAAGCCGCGCCGCACATGCATCTTTCCGTACTCGGCACATCGCTGCAGCAAGGGAATCACCTTGCCGGGGTTCAACAAGCCCCGAGGGTCGAACGCATGCTTCAAACCCAGCATCTGCGCGCGCTCTTCGTCAGAGAACTGAACGCACATCGACGACAGCTTCTCGACCCCGACGCCGTGCTCGCCGGTCACCGTGCCGCCCATCGCGACGCTGGTTTCCAGGATGTCCTGGCCGAACAGTTCGCAGCGGCGCAGCTGGTCGGCGTCTTGCGCATCGAACAGGATCAGCGGGTGCAGGTTGCCATCGCCGGCATGGAACACGTTGCAGCAGCGCAGGCCGTATTTCTTCTGCATGTCGCCGATCGCCAGCAGCATGTCGGCCAGGCGCTTGCGGGGAATGGTCGAGTCCATGCACATGTAATCGGGGCTGATGCGCCCGCTGGCCGGAAAGGCATTCTTGCGCCCGCTCCAGAACTTGAGCCGCTGCGCTTCATCGCGGCTGACCTCCAGCCGCGTGGCGCCGCATTCGGTCAACACATCCAGCATGCGGCCGATTTCCTCGTTCACTTCTTCCGGCGTGCCGTCGCTCTCGCACAACAAGATGGCCTCGGCACTCAAGTCGTAGCCGGCATGAACGAAGTCTTCGACCGCCGCGATCATCGGCTTGTCCAGCATCTCCAGGCCGGCCGGGATGATGCCCGCGGCAATTACCCTCGCGACCGCGTCACCGGCATGGCGGATGTCGTCGAAGCTGGCCATGATGCAGCGCGCCAGCACCGGCCGGGGCAGCAGCCTGACGGTGATCTCGATCGCCACCGCCAGCATGCCTTCGCTGCCGATCAGCACCGCCATCAGGTCGAGGCCTGCGGCGTCGAGCGCCTCGGAGCCGAACTGGATCTCTTCGCCCTGCGCGGTGAAGCCCCGCACGCACAAAACGTTATGCAGCGTCAGCCCGTATTTCAGGCAATGCACGCCGCCCGAGTTTTCAGCCACGTTGCCGCCGATCGTGCACGCGATCTGGCTGCTCGGGTCGGGTGCGTAATAAAGGCCATAAGGTGCCGCCGCCTCGCTGATCGCCAAGTTGCGCACCCCGCATTGCACGACCGCCGTGCGTGCCACCGGGTCGATCCGCAAGATGCGGTTGAACTTGGCCAGGCTCAGCGTCACGCCCATGCGGTGCGGCATGGCGCCGCCCGACAAGCCGGTGCCGGCGCCGCGCGCCACCACCGGCACGCCCATCTCATCGCACACGCACAGCACATCGGCGACCTGCGTCTCGGTCTCCGGCAGCACCACGACCAAGGGCTGCTCTCGGTAAGCGGTCAGGCCATCGCATTCATAAGGGGTGGTGTCTTCGCTGCGCCACAGCAGCGCATGGGCCGGCACGACGGCCGACAAGGCGGCCACGACCTTGGCCTGACGCGCCGCACGCGAAGCCCGATCAGCGGCATCGACATCGGCCGCAGGCGCGGTCTCGGAGCGCGAAACGATGTTCATCATCTTCTTGGGCGGGGCAGATTGCTGACCGGCCGATTGTGCGCTGCGTGCGGCCCGCTTGAAGCCGGCCGCTCAGGCTTCGCGCTTCAAGTCCCGGAACGCCGCAAACAGCCAGGAGCGCATGCCGACGACCAGCGTGTAAGGGCGCTTCTGGTCGGCACTCAGCTTCTGGTCGGCCAGGTGCTGCTGTGCGAAGTCCTGCCCCACGCGTTGCAGGCGCTCGACAAAGCTGCCGGCCAGGCTGCGGCCGATCTGGCCGTGGACGAGCATCAGCAGTTCGCCTTCGCCGTCGAAGCCGCCTTCGAAATAGTCGGCCGCCACATGCTCGCGGAAAAAGGCCATCACCGGGCCATGAGGCCGCCAGCGGAAGGTCTTCGCGACCTTCAGGCGATAGCGGTTCATCGGCCGCAGCTCGATGATGCCCAGCCGGTCGAGCGTCGCGAGGTAAGCCACGCACTGCGCGTCGGTGAGCGTGTAGGTCGACACCATCTGCTCGAAGGTCCATTGGCTGAGGCAGCAGATGGCCAACAGCAACAGGCGCTTGTCGGCCACCACGGCAGACTCCTGCGCCAGCGTCAGTTCACGGCACAGCGGCTGGGCGTCGGCGATCTTGCGCGCCAGCTCGGCGAAGTCCATCTTCAGCACCCGAAGCACATCGTCAATGCGCGACAGCGGCATGTCGGCCTTGGCGAAAATGCGCTTGATGCTCGACTCCGACATGCCCAGCTGGCCCGCCAGATCGGCATAGGTGATGTTCGCCGCTTTCAGCTCGGCCTTCAGCGTGATAACCAGATCCTGGGTGGTACTCATGTAGCGCGGAGTATGGCAAAAGGCGGGCCACGCTACGCACGCGGTATCAAAAAACGAGACCTTGAGGCGCACTCCATGCCTCGCCCATCAGGGCGATGGTGGTTCGAGGTCGCAGGTTCAACACTGCAGGCCTTTTTCAACGAGGCGCCCCGGCAACCCACAGCCCATGGCTAACACCCCACACGCAAGGAGATTCATGCAATACCTTTCACGCGAAAGCCGGGCTGCAGGCAGCGGACACCGCCCCACCATTCAAGCCATGGGCCGCGGCGCCGATCAGTCCGTCGATCGCCGCCATCAGCTTCGCAGCCCTTCGGCTGGCGCGCGGTAGCGCACCTGTCTATACAAGCCCGGCACCGAATTCCCATTTCACCCTTTCATTCTGTCCATCCCTTTAAAGGAGCTTTCTCATGGCCGTTCAATATGTGATGCAACGCGATACCGGCAGCTGGCGCATTCAGGTCTGGTTGTCATTCGGGCTGGCCCTTCTGGCGGCGGGCGTGGGCGTGTGGCAGTTGCCAAGCCAGGAGCTGGACCGCGCCTTCCTCGCCATCGGCTTCTTCTTCTGCCTCTTCACCTGCTTTGCCGTCGCGAAGACGCAGCGCGACAACCGCGATGAGCAGGTCGACACTCAGGGTTGGGTCATCACCGTCTGGATTGCATTTGCCGCCGCGATCTCATTGACCGGCTGGGGCCTGTGGCGCATGAGCATCAACGAGTGGCAAAAGAGCTACATGCTGGTCTCGTGGCTGTTCGTGGTGAGTTCGACCTTCACGCTGTCCAAGACCATTCGCGACAAGTACGAAGCCGAGCTGATGAGCCGCAGCGCGGCAGCTCCCGAAGGCCGCACGGCCCGCGAGTGACGCATGACAGTCAGCGCTCTTTCGACTTGGCTTCGAGAAAGCGCTGCTGCTGCATCAGCCGATCCCCGGCCGCCATCGCCCCCTTTCGCTCGCGGTGTTCCAGCGCTTGCTGGATCAGCTGCAACTGATCGATGAACACCTGGGAGGCCGAGCGGCCATGCTCCAACGCGAAGTCGCGGTTCGCCGTTGGAACGCGAAGGTAGGCCTCGACGGTGTCGGGCACATAACGACGAATGCACTCCACCACATACAAGCGATCGTCCATCGTGAACAGCTCACCCGCCTTGGCATCGGGCATCAACTGCAGCACCCGAACCAA
>CAHJWV010000150.1 GCA_903643055.1 Burkholderiales bacterium
TGCACATGCGCGGCGAAGGCATGCATGCCACCGTGAGCAGCATCCACGTCAACGGCTGGTACGGCGATCACAACAAGCTCGAAGGCGCACGCTGGATCGTGCGCGAGCTGTGGGGCCGCGACCTCAATGCGGAGATGGACCGTTGGGTCTACGTCGGCGATTCGACCAACGACCAGCTGATGTTCGAGGCCTTTGTGCACAGCGTCGGCGTGGCGAACATCGCGCGTTTCGTGCCGCACCTGGCGACGTTGCCGCGCTATGTGACGCGGAGCGAGCGGGGTGCAGGTTTTGCCGAGGTCGCGAGGGCGGTTCTGGGCAGCGGCCAAGGCTTACGCCGGCTTTAGCAATGGCGCCTTCAATTAAAGATTGCTTTAATTAAAGCCGAGGATATTCAAATCCTCTTTCATCCATGCGCAGCACCGGTTCCTACGTCACCACGACCACGCTCGGCGAGCCTGTGCGTGCTTTCCTGCCGAACCCGCTGCCGCCCGCCAAGCCGCCGCTCGCGCCCGCGTCCTTTGAGGATGCCAACCGCGCAGCCGAACTGGCGCTGGCGCGCCTTACCGGTGTGGCAGGCCTGGTGCCGTCGGTGGAATGGCTGCTCTACAGCGCGATCCGCAAAGAGGCGCTGCTCACCTCGCAGATCGAGGGCACGCAAGCCACGCTGGTCGATCTGTTAGACGAGGAGGCCGGCATTGCCGTGCACAACGCCGACGACGTGGAAGAGGTCACCAACTACCTGCGTGCATTCCGGCACGTGCGCGAAGCGTTGAACGACCCCAAGGGGTCGCCGATCAGCGTGCGCTTGCTGTGCGAGGCCCACGCCCTTCTGCTCGACGGCGCGCGGGGCACCGGCAAGCAGCCAGGCGAACTGCGCAAGTCGCAGAACTGGATCGGCGGCACGCGGCCGGGCAATGCGGTGTTCGTGCCACCGCCGGCCGATCAGGTGCCGGGCTTGCTGGCCGCGCTCGAGCGCTTCATCCACAACGAGGCGCCGACACTGCCGCCGCTGGTGCGCGTGGCGCTGGTGCATGTTCAGTTCGAGACGATCCACCCCTTTCTGGACGGCAATGGCCGCATCGGCCGCCTGCTGATCGCGGCGCTGCTGGAGGCGTGGGGCTTGCTGCCACAGCCATTGATGTACCTCAGTGCCTACCTTAAGCAGCATCAGGCCGAGTACTACCGGCGCCTGGCCGCCGTGCGCACCGAAGGCGACTGGGAGGGCTGGGTGGCGTTCTTCCTGGAAGGCGTGGAAGCAGCCTCGCTGCAGGCCGAGCGCGGCATCGTGGCGCTGGCCAGCCTGGTCGCGGCCGACCGTCGCCGCTTGCTCGAAGCGCCCAAGGCCGGGCCGGCGAGCTACCGGCTCTTCGAGTTGCTGCCGACCATGCCGCGCTTCACCATCGAGCGCGTGCGCCAGCAATTGGGCACCACCTTTCCGACCGCCACCGCGGCCGTGAAGCTGCTGGAGGAACTGGGCATCGTGGCCGAGCTGACGGGCCAGAAGATGAACCGCAACTACGCCTACCGCGCCTACATCGACCTGCTGAGCGAATGAGCCGACCGGCGCCGCCTCACTGCGGCTTCGCCAACCCCAGCTTCTCGATGATCACCTTCTCGCGCGCCACCGTGTCCTTCGCGAACTGCGTGTACTGCGCGCTGCTCTTGTAGTCCGGCAGCATGTCGTACTTGCCGAGCGCGGCGACATAGCTCGGCTCTTCCATCGCCTGCTTGAAGGCGTCGTGCAGCTTCTTCACCACCTCGGGCGGCGTGCCCTTGGGCGCGCCGATGCCGAAGGGCGAGTTCTGCACGATGTCGTAGCCCAGCTCCTTCAGCGTCGGTGCATCGGGGAACTTGGCCAGCCGCTTCTCGCCCCAGGTGTTGAGCACGCGCAGCTTGCCGGCCTCGACCAGCGTGGCGAAGCCGGTGCTGTCGGCGCCGGCCATCAGCTGGCCGCTCTGCAGCGCGAGCATCAGGTCGGCGCTGCCCTTGTACGGGATGTGCTGCAGCTCGATGCCGGCCTTCTGCGCGATCAGCTCGGTGGTCAGGTGCGGGCTGGTCAGCGTGCCGGTCGAGCCGTAGCTGAGCTTGCCGGGGTTGGCCTTGGCGTACGCGACGAAGTCGGCCCAGGTCTTGAACGGGCTGTCGGCCGGCACCACGATGCCGAAGGCATAACCGGTGACGTTGATGACGTAGCTGATGTCCTTGATCGGGTCCCAGTTGATCCTGGTCGTGTAGCCGAGCCGGAACACGCCGAGCGGGATCTGCGCCACGGTGTAGCCGTCGGCGGCCGCGGTCTGCAGCGCCTGTGCCGGCAAGGTGCCGCCGGCGCCGGGCTTGTTGTCGATCACGACCGGCTGGCCCAGCACCTTCGACGCGTTCTCGGCCAGCTGCCGCATCGTGATGTCGGTCGGGCCGCCGGCCGGGAAGGCGATCACCAGCCGGATCGGCTTGGCCGGGAAGGTCGATTGCGACCATGCGGCCAGCGGCGCGGCGGCAGTGACGGCGACGAGCACAGCGGCGCGCAGCAGGTGGGAACGGTGGATCATGCGGTGGTCTCCTGAGGCGGG
>CAHJWV010000151.1 GCA_903643055.1 Burkholderiales bacterium
CACCTCGATCACGATGGCGCTGCTGTACAGCTCGGGAACGGCATGGATGATGAGCTGAGCATCCGGCGACTGCAAAACCCGATGCTCATCGTCTGCATGCAGCACCTTCGCGCCAAGCACCTGCTCATAGAAGGCTGAGACTGCCAGAAGATTCTTGGCGTAGAACAGGACACCGGTTCGTGCGGGTTCAGGCATTCGCTTCTCCAACATGGGCTTGGGGGCATCTCGGTCTTTCGGACCGAGGTTTGATTCCGGCGGCCCCTCTCGCTCCGCTTGAAAATCGCGTTAGCTGCGGCCTTGCGAGTTCACTGCGGGGCTCAAATGAATTCGCTGGAGCGTCCGGCAGATCCATAGCTTAGCGGGTCGCTTACCTCGGCGACTTCGGACCTCGCGCCAAGCTTGATGCGGG
The DNA here is from genome assembly GCA_903643055.1 of Burkholderiales bacterium. Next base: position 410 of record CAHJWV010000151.1, read on the forward strand.
CGGGGCCTGCACGGCCTCTCTCCTTGGCGTGCCGAGGGCGAACAAGCCTTCAGAACTGAAACTGCCGATGTTGCGCAGCGAGATGCACAACTACGTCCGCCGTTTCACGAGCCTGCTGCGGCAGGCGCTCTCGCTGGACTACGGTGCCGATTCGCCGATGGGCTTGACGTTGTCGGGCCTGAAGGCCGCCGATGCCGCGAACAAGAATGCCTGGCTTGAGCTGCTGGGCGAACGCCTCGGCACGGCCGAGTTGCGCCTGCTGCCCGCCGGCAGCCTGCGCTGGACGCAGCGCGAGCGCCAGCAGGTCGAGGGCGACGACGTGGAATGGCGGATTCGCGTTGACAGCCGGCTTGAAGCGGCGCTTCGCCGCGCCGAGGCCGAGGCCTTCGTCATCAGCGAGGAACGCGTGTTGCGGCAGCTGAGCCAGGCGGGTGCGAAGTCGCTGCGCCTGTCTGATCTGGCCTCGCACCGCGCCGACGAGGTGCTGACCAGCCTGCATGCGGTTGGCGCGGCACGCTCGACGCAGGGACGCGAACGCTGGCAGGTCCAAAAGCTCGGCGAGCGTTTCGAGACGGCGAGCTTCATCGCCGACGATTACGAGTTGCGCCAACGGCCCCACCCATGAGCTCGGAGACATTCCACGCCCTGCTGGAAACCCGGCTTGCCGAGCGCACCGCCAGCAACGTCTCGCGCCGTCGCTTCGCCGAGATTTGCAATCGCCTGCTGGCCACCGGCATTCTCTGGCGCGACCATTCAAAACCGGAGCAAGCGCTCTACGACGATGCCACACTCGCCGAAGAGCTGCTGCGCGAATGGTTTGATGTGCTGGGCTTCGTGCTGACACATGACGTCGACGCCAACCTGATGCGCCTTTACCCGCCGGGTGATGACCAGGAAGACGAGGACGGCGTCAAGAAGTTGCGCGCGCGCCTGTCAAAGGACGTGGTCGCCGCCGCGCTGGGCTTGCGCTTTCTCTATACCGAAGGGCTGACCGGCAAGCGTGAGCTGATCAACCAGGAGTTGGCCGTCAGCCTGGAGGAGCTGTCGCAGACGCTTGTCTCGCTGCTCGGCACGACGCTGCCTTCCTCGACGGCTGAGCGTATTCAGCTGCTGCGCGACCTGCGCAAGCACCGGCTGGTGCGCTTTCGCGAGGCCGATGCCGGTTTCGGCCAGATGCAGATGCTGCTGGGCGTGCTGCGGCCCATCCTCTCTTTCGTCAGCGACGAGGCGCTGCTGGAGGTGCAGCAGCTGATGCAGAAAGGGCCGGCCTGAGCGATGCGGCTGCAACGGCTGATCACCGTCAACTGGGGCACGCTGGAGACGCGCGACTGGCCGCTGGCCGACGCGACGCTGCTCACCGGCGAATCCGGCTCGGGCAAGTCCACATTGCTGGATGCGATCCAGGCGGTGCTGACGGCAGCACGCCAGGGCGTCTTCCATTTCAACGCCGGCCAGAACGAATCGACCCAGAGTCGCCGAGGCGGCAAGGAGCCGCGCACGCTGCACGCTTACGCGCTCGGCCAGTGCGGTAGCGAGGTCTTCCTGCGCCAACGCTCGACGAGCTATGTGGCCTTGAGCTTCGAACCGTCGCGCCACGAGACCGGCGCCGCACCGTTCAGCGCGTTGCTGGGCGTCGAGGCCCACGTCGACGGCGGCCGGGCCGAGGGCGGCAAGCCGCTGTTCTTCCTGTTGGGCGGGGTGAGCCTGGAGCTGTCGCATCTGTCCTCGGGCGATGCCGTACCAGGACGCGTGCGGCCCTTGCCGCTGAAAGAGGCCTATGCCCAGCTGCAGCTTCGGCTGGGCCTGCAAACTCAGCAGCTGTTGCGCTTCGAGGGCAAGGACAGCTACTTGCAGCATCTCTATGGCCACTTGCTCGGACGCAAGTTCGTCCCGGAGGCGGATGCAACACGCTGTGCCCGCGCGATCGTCAAGGCGATGGCCTACCGCGAGATCGGCAACGTCAACGAGCTGGTGCGCGACGAGATCCTCGACGCGCACGACTTCAGCCAGGAAGTCGGCAAGATGCGCCAGCTGATGCAGGAGATCGCCCGACTGAAGGCCGATGCCGAACGGCTGAAGCAGAACATCGACCGGCTGAATCTGGTCGACGAAGCGGCAGGTGACGTCATCGCGCTGTTGCGCCGTTATGTGGTGATGCGCAATGCCCATGCGCTGCGCGTGCAGCGCGACACCCAGGGCGAGCGAGACCGCACCGAGCGTCGCCGCTCGCAACTCCAAGGCCACGCCACAAAATCACAACAGCGGCTGGACGCGATCGCGCATGAGCGCGCGACGCTCGGCGAAGAGCTGGCGCTGGTGCAGGGCGAATTGGCACAGAACGGCATCGCCCAGGAAAAGCAGCGCCTGACGACGCAAGCGGCCCAGCTCGCCGAACAGTTTCGCAAGGAATGGAGCCGGGTGCAGCAGGCTGCAGGGCACATGGACCAGGTGCTCGCCCACGTCAATCAATTGCTCGCGCTGGACCTCTCGCTGCTGCCGGATCTTCAGGCGGCGGTCAAGCGGCTGGCGTCGATCGCCTTCCTTGCGACGAAGCAGTGGGGGCTGGCGCGCGACGCGTTGCTGTCCGGTGCCCGGCTGGGGGACGAGCTGGCCGCCTTCGAGCTGGAGCCGCTGGACCAAGCGCTGCGCGGGCTGGAAGCGGTGCTGCTGGGGCCTGACGAGCTGTCGGTGATGTCTGCGCTGGTGGCCGCGCGCAGCGAGCTGCTGAGTCAGCAGTCTTTGTTGCTGAACGAGCAGACCGCGCTGCGTGCCGAACAGGCGCTGCTGCTGCAGGGACGTTCACCGGCGCCGGTCGATGTGCAGCAGGCGCTGACCCTGCTGGAAGCGGAGCTTCCCGCCAGCCGCCCGCGCATGCTGGCCGCATTGGTCGAGCCGCGAACGGGCAGCCCGTGGCAAGCGGCGATCGAAGGCTACATGGGGCGCGACCGGTTCGCGCTGATCGTGGAGCCGGACTTCGAAGAAGAAGCGATGCGGCTCATCAAGCGCCATTTCGCGCGCCGCTCGCCGAAGATCGTGCAAGGTGCCAAGGCCGTCGAAGACACGCGCGGCATGGCCTTGCCGCCGCAGAGCATCCTCCAGGAAGTGGTCTGCGAACACCCGGTCGGGAAGGCCTATCTGCTAGCGCTGTACGGTCGGGTGCGCCAGGTGGCCAGCGAGGCGGAACTGCGCCGCACGCCACAGGGACTGATGCAGCAAGGTCTGGGCAGCCGCGCCTACGGCATGTTCGCGTGCCTCGCGGCGGATCATGAGCTGGCCTTTGGTGCGCAAGGGCGCCAACGCCGCTTGGCCTGGGTCAGCACCCGGCTCGATGCGCTGGTGCCTGAGTTGCAGCGGATCAAAGGCATGGCGCAGTCGCTGACGACGGTGCAAGGCTGGTTCAGCCAGAGCCGAGCCACCTCACTGGCGGAAGCCCTCGCAGAGGCGCTGGCGACGCGGCTGCGCTACGTGGATGTCGAGCTCGCCTTGCAGCAGCTGGACACCTCCAGCATCGAAACCCTGGAGCAGCGGCGTGACGCGCTGCGCAACCGCCTGGGTGCGCAGCAGGCGCTTTGGAACGCCGAGCAGCAGGCCGTTGGCGTCCAGAACCAGGAACTCGCCCAGTTGCTCAAGACGCTGGACGACATCGATGCCCGACTGCCCGGCCTGGCACTGGACATCGTGACGGCCCAGGTGTGGATCAGCCGCTTTGCAAACGCCGGCAGCACAGTGGCCAGCGAGCTGCAACTGCTGGACGAGGCCCAATCGATCGGAGAAGCCGAGCTGCCCAGCGCTGCAGCCCTTCACAACCAGGCGACGAATGCCGCCGAGAACCTCCCGGACCGCCTCAGGACGTTGCACAACCACATCGGCACTTACCTGGCAGGTGCGCGCACCGACGAAGAGCGCTTCGCCTGGGCCGAGCCGCCACGCCTTGTCGAGCAGCTCGAAACCGTGTTGCGGACAATGCTGGCCGTGCAGCAGGCCGTGCGCGCGCAGATCCGCCGGCAAGACGGCATCGGCCTGGCCGAGAACGTCGCGCGGCTGGAGAAGGCCGAGGCCACGTTCAACCATGTGTTCACCAGCGACTTTTGCTTCAAGGTGCGGCGCGACGTCAAGGATGGCGGCAACACGCTGCGCAAGCTCAGCCAGGAGCTGAAAGCGATCCAGTTCGGCGTCGACTCCTACGACGTGGTGCAGGAATGGGTGAAGCGCTACAAGGACTACTACGACTTCTTCGAGGCCTTGGATGAGGTCGTCGACCAGCTGGAGAAAGACCGCACCCCCATCTTCGACGCGCCGCAGCTCTCGCCTGAGCATCGCGCCACTGCGCAGGAAATCAAGCGCCTGCTGCTGTCCCAAGACCAGATCGCGGCCGAGCGCGCGCTGAAGGAGCTGGCCGACTACCGCAACTACCACCGCTACGACATCCATCGAATCACCGGGGGGCACCGCACGCCGATGTCCACCTGGGGCACCGGCTCCGGCGGCGAGTTGGAGACGCCGTTCTACGTGATCCGCGCCGCCGTGCTCGCCCATGCGCTCGGGCACTTCAGCCGCGCACCGAACGCGCCCGCGCTGCGGCTGATGCTCAGCGACGAAGCTTTTTCGAAGATGGACGAGGCCCGTTCGCGAGCGGTGATGCGCTTCCTGGCGCACAACATGGGCCTGCAGCTGATCGTGGCGATGCCGACGTCGAAATCCGGCGCGATCAAGCCCGAGTTCGATAAGGAATACACCTTCTCAAAGCTGGAAGCCGAGGCCGATGGCCAGCTCGTGCACATCAGCGAGGTGCAGGAGAAAGACTTCAAGCGCGATGCACTGGCGGCCCTGTGGGCCGAGCACGCGCAGACTGCCCGGGCCCAGGCACAGCTGGCCTTCGAAGAGCAGGCGGAGAAAGGCCCGCCCTCCCGATGAAGCCACCGGCTCACCCGCTGCAATTGCGGCTGGCGCATGCGCTGCTGCGCAAAGCCGAGCGCAGCGAAGGCGGGCGGGCCGTCTCGCTCATGCTCGATGCTGTGGTGCTGCCGGAACTGCATGGCGCCGCGTCGCCCGAAGTGCTTGCGCATCTGGAGTTGCTGCTGCAGGGGCTGTGCGCGACGGGCTTCGCCCGGTTGAAAGTTGACAAGGCGCAGGCCTTTCAAACACTGGCCGATCGCCGGCCCGCGCTGCTGCTGCTCGATGCGGCTGGGCTGGCTGCGTGGAGTGGCTTCGAGCCTGCCGCGCCGCGCTGGAGCCGCCAATTGGTGCAAGCGCTGCGAGCGCAGCCGACGCTGCTGGCGGTGCCCGATGCGCCAGCGCTGCTGGACTATCTGCTGCGCAGCCCGTTGCCCGCCTTCGAGGGGCAAGCGCCGGCAGTGTGCGCCGCCGTGCTCAACGGGCTGGCCGCCGATTGCGCCTCTGCTCCGGAGATAACGCCCTATCTGCGCGAACTGTCGGCCCGTCATTTCTGTGGGCACAGCAAGGTGCTGGATGCGCGGGAGGAACTGCTGCGGCTGCTGGGCGCGGGCGAAGGGCGCTTTCTGGCAGCGCCGATCCAACTGCTTGTCGAATTGCCCGAAGGCTGGGCGGGCGACGAGGTTCTGTTCATCGAGAACGGCGTCAGCTTCGAACGCATGGTGAGGCTTCGCCAGCCGGCCTGGAGGCACTCAGCCTTGCTGTATGCGTCGGGCTTTCGCAGCGGGGCGCTGCGCCTGCGTGAGCGCGCGGGCTCGTCGCTGTATTGGCGGGGCCGCGTGCCTGACACGGATGCTCAACGCTTCGAAGCCTGGCTGTATGCCGACGCTGCGGAGCCCGCCGTGGGCTTCTATGGCGACCTCGATTTCGCCGGTCTGGGCATCCTCGCGCAACTGCGCACCCGCTTTCCGACCTGCAGTGCCTGG
>CAHJWV010000152.1 GCA_903643055.1 Burkholderiales bacterium
CGGGTCGCCTTTTCTTTGCTTACTTTCTTTTGGCGAAGCAAAAGAAAGTGAGGCGGCCGTCGGGACGCAATCCCGACCTGCAGCCAATCACAACCACCTTCCAACCCATCAGGCCGGCGTCTTCGCACCGAGCCGCATCGCGCAAAGGCCCCACTGCATGAGCGCCGCGCTCCCCCGCCCCCACCTCCTGTCCCTCAAAGCCTGGATCGGCATCCTCACCGCGTTGATCGCCATCGCCGTCCTCGCCCCCATCCTCAATCTCGCAGTCGCGCCAGACAGCCCCCTGCACCTCAGCGACTACGCGATCAGCCTGATCGCGAAGATCATGTGCTACGCCATCGCGGCGTTAGCGATGGACTTGATCTGGGGCTACACCGGCATCCTGTCGCTGGGCCACGGCATGTTTTTCGCGCTCGGCGGCTATGCGATGGGCATGTATCTGATGCGCCAGATCGGGCGTGACGGCAACTACCAGTCCGACCTGCCGGACTTCATGGTGTTTCTCGATTGGAAGACCTTGCCGTGGCATTGGTCGTTCAGCGACAGCTTCATCGCCACGCTGGCGCTCGTCGTGCTCGTGCCCGGCCTGCTGGCCTTTGTGTTCGGCTTCTTTGCCTTCCGCTCGCGCATTAAGGGCGTCTACTTTTCGATCATCACGCAGGCCTTGACCTACGCAACGATGCTGCTGTTCTTCCGCAACGAAACCGGCTTTGGCGGCAACAACGGCTTCACCGATTTCAAGCGCATCCTCGGCATGCCGATCGCCACGCCCACGATGCGCATGACGCTGTTCGTGTTGACGGGCCTGGCGCTGATCGGCTGCTTTCTGCTGGCGCGCTGGCTCGTGAACAGCAAATACGGTCGCGTGCTGCAGGCCATTCGCGATGCCGAGAGCCGGGTGATGTTCACCGGCTACGACCCGCTGCGCTACAAGCTGTCGATCTGGGTGATCTCGGCGGTGATGTGTGGCGTGGCCGGTGCGCTGTATGTGCCGCAGGTCGGCATCATCAACCCCGGTGAGATGTCGCCGGGCGCCAGCATCGAGATCGCCATCTGGGCCGCGGTGGGCGGGCGCGGAACCTTGATCGGGCCGATCGTCGGTGCCTTCTTCGTGAATGGCGCGAAGAGCTGGTTCACGCAGGCCTTCCCGGAGTTCTGGCTGTACTTTCTCGGCGCGCTGTTCATCGCCGTCACCCTGTTCCTGCCGCAAGGCATCGTCGGCCTGGCGCGCAAGCTGGGTTGGGCCAAGAAGACCGAAGAGGAGCGCGCCGCGTGACGCCCGATCTGATGGACGCCGGCGTGCGCATGCGCCAGGCCAAGGAAGCCCGCAAGCGCATCGGTGCCGGCCGCTCGGGCGGGCGGGAGGCGAGCTACGGCCGGCGGGTACAGGCCGGCGAGGTCGATACCACACACGGCGCGATCCTCTACCTCGATGACATCACGGTGAGCTTCGATGGCTTCAAGGCCTTGAATGCGCTCAGCCTGAGCATCAGCGCGGGCGAGCTGCGCTGCATCATCGGGCCCAACGGCGCAGGCAAGACGACGATGATGGACGTCATCACCGGCAAGACCCGGCCCGATCTGGGCCAAGCCTTCTTCGGCTCGACGATCGATCTGCTGCGCCTGCGCGAAAACGAGATCGCATCGATCGGCATCGGCCGCAAGTTCCAGAAGCCCACGGTGTTCGAGCAGCTCACGGTGTTTGAAAACCTTGAGCTCGCGCTGAAGGCCGATCGCGGCGTGCGCTCGTCGATGTTCTTTCGCTTGAATGGCGAGCAGCTCGACCGCATTGCGACGATGCTGGCCTTGATCCATCTGAAAGACAGCGCCCAGCGCATCGCCGGGCTGTTGTCGCATGGACAAAAGCAGTGGCTGGAGATCGGCATGCTGTTGATGCAAGACCCCAAGCTGCTGCTGCTCGATGAGCCGGTGGCCGGCATGACCGATGAAGAAACCGAGCGCACCGCCGAACTTTTCTTGTCGCTCGAAGGCAATCATTCGCTGGTGGTCGTCGAGCACGACATGAAGTTCATCCACGAGCTGACGCACGGCAACCCGGCGAAGAAGGTCACTGTGCTGCACGAAGGCAGCGTGTTGGCCGAAGGCTCGCTGGCGCAGGTGCAGGCCAATGACAAGGTGGTCGAGGTGTACCTTGGGAGATGACCGTCCCTCAGACCTTTGCAAGGCACGAGCAGTCCAGAGGACTGTTCGTGCCCACGCTCAGCTCCGCAGCGGCACCGTCGGGCTGGGGGCGGCCTGGTGCCGAATCTCTGATCAGGAACTCGCATGCTGAAAGTCGATGCCATCCACCAGTACTACGGCGGCTCGCACATTTTGCGCAACCTGTCGTTCGAGGCCAAACGGGGTGAGGTCACCGTGGTGCTGGGCCGCAACGGCGTGGGCAAGACCACGCTGCTGAAAAGCCTGATGGGCGTGGTGCCGGTGAAAACTGGCACGGTACAGCTCGATGGCGTCGCGATCACGAATGACACGCCGTATGAGCGGGCCCGCAAAGGCATCGGCTATGTGCCGCAAGGTCGCGAGATCTTCGGCCGCTTGACCGTCGAAGAAAATTTGCGCATGGGCCTGGCCTGCAAGCCCGGTGGTACGCCGATTCCGGCCGAGCTGTTCGAATTGTTCCCGGTGCTCAAGCAGATGATCAACCGCCGCGGTGGCGACCTTTCAGGTGGGCAGCAACAGCAGCTTGCGATTGCGCGCGCGCTGGCCGCCGGCCCGAAGCTCTTGATCCTTGATGAGCCGACCGAAGGCATTCAGCCCAGCATCATCAAAGACATCGGCCGCGTGATTCGCATGTTGGCCGATCGGGGCATGAACGGTCAGAAGATGGCGATCATCCTCGTCGAGCAGTTCTATGACTTCGCGGCTGAGCTGGCCGATCAGTATCTGGTGATGGAGCGTGGCGACATCATCCAGCGTGGCTTGGGCAAGAACATGCAAGCCGAAGGCGTGCGCGATCGCATGTCAATCTAAGTACATGCTCAAAAGCCTTCAAGCCCACCGAAGCGGGCTTGAAGGCGGAATCAATCGGTCGAGTCAGCCGCAGGCAGCCGACTTGATAGCGATTTGATTCAAGGTTGATTGACGATCTCGGTGCTGGGCTGGCCGTTATCGGCAACCACTTGCAGCACCTTCACATCATTGACCAGCACGGTTTGCGGCAGCGTCAGCAGCAACACGTCGGCGTTTTGCTGAATCGTCAGCGGTGCATTCAAGATCACATCTTTGGTGCCGGCCTTGGTCACGCGCAGCTGGTAGTTGCCCGCGGTGAAGTCGGTGGAATTCGAGCCTGAAGCTGGAACCGCCGCCTTGTAGCCGACGTTCGCGAAGGTCGGGCCGACCGTGGCGATGTCGACGTTGGTGCCGGTCAGGTAGACGTCGACGCTCGATGCATTGAACGACGCATTCACCACGCGCACACGGCCGTTGTTCGCGGTCAACTCCTTGTCATACGGGTCTGCGATCAGCAGCACACCGGTACTCGAGGCTTCGCCGGGCAGGGCAACCAACGTGTACTTGTTGCCACGATCGGGGTTGAATGAAGCGCGGCCCACTTCCACATCACCGACCTTGGTCTTGATGATCCAGTCGGCTGGCGAGGTGCTGACATCGAAGTACTTCGATGCGAACTTGTAGCCAACGTCATTGACATCGCTTTGCAGCTCAGCATTGCGGTACAGGCTGACGTTCGGGCCGGCCGGAATGGCATGCACCAGGCGAACCTTCGGGTCAGCGATGTCCAGGCGGTCATCGATGCTGTCGTCGCCGCCGCCACAGGCAGCTACCAGCATCACGGGGGCTGCGGCCAGCAGCAGTTTGAAAGCGTTGTTCATGGTTTTATCTCAGTCAGGGTTGATGGGTTTTTGGTTCTTATCTTTTGTGGCTTGCAAATCCGGTGGCGGCCTCATCAGAGAAATCACCTTGCAGGACGGGTTGAAATTTAGAGGCGAGCCCGGCGCGATCGTGTCGGCCGAGCCTGCGGCTTGCTGTCAGCGGCACCTGATGGCTGTTGTCGGACAAAGCCTGGGCGGCGATCTGATGCCGATTTCTGTGTCACCGCGACAAGCGTTCAAGCAGCCACAATGCGCGCTTCACAGCAACACGGGCCGCCGCATGATCACTGTTCATCACCTCAACAATTCCCGCTCGCAGCGCGTGCTGTGGCTGCTCGAAGAACTGGAGTTGCCTTACGAGATCACGCCTTACCAGCGCGACCCGGTCACGCTGCTGGCGCCCGAGACCTTGCGCCGCGTGCACCCGCTCGGCAAGTCGCCGGTCATCACCGACGGCGATGCGACGATTGCCGAATCCGGCGCGATCATCGAGTACCTGATCGAGCGTTATGGTCAGGGCCGTTTCGTGCCGACCTTGGGCACGCCGGAGCATTTGCGCTATCGCTACTGGCTGCACTTTGCGGAGGGTTCTGCGATGCCGCCCTTGCTGCTCAAGCTGATCTTCGGGCGCATCGCCAGCGCGAAGATGCCGTTCTTCGTGAAGCCGATTGCCCGCAGCATTGCGAATCGGGTGCTGTCGACGGTGGTCGATCCCAATCTTCAGCGCCAGCTCGATTTCATGGAAGCCGAGTTGAGCCAACGCCCCTGGTTTGCAGGCAACGAGTTCACGGGCGCCGACATTCAGATGAGCTTCCCGCTGGAAGCCGCAGCGCAACGGGCTGGGCTGGACGCATCCCGCCCGCGTTTGATGGACTTCCTGAAGCGCATTCACGCGCGGCCGGCCTATGGGCGCGCACTGAAACGCGGCGGGCCTTACAGCTACGCGACAGACAGCTGAATCGGCGCCAAGACGGGGCAGGGTTCGCCTGGCCCACCGCCTGTGGCCGCTGAGCTAACGAATCAAGAGAGTGAATAAAGCCGCGTGCCGATCTTGCCGGTGATGAGCGCGAGCGGGCTGCGATCAGCGCCGCGCCATCTCAGGTTCGCCACACGCGCGGTGGCCGCGCGGCCAGGCCCCACGCCAGCTCGCGCCAGCGCGCCCACACCAAAGTCAACAAGCCCATCGCCGGCTCGACGCGGTGCGACAGCGCGCGCAGCACCACCACTTCTTCGTGGGCCGAGGTGCAGCCGCAGGTCGGTGCCAGCGCATGGCCGGATGCAAGCTCGCGCGCCGCATCGAGCAAGGCTTCGCGCCGTGCAGCGGCCAATGCGCTGCCGGCCGCGAACCACATTGTCGACAGCACCGTGTGCCCGGCCCAGCCGAGCGGGGACTGCAGCAGCCGTTGATCGCTGCCATCGACCGTGCCGCGCTCCAGCCACACGCCGGGCAGTTCGATCTGCTGGGTATAACGGCCGCAGTCGAAAGGCTCGCGGCTGGCTGGCAGGCCGAGCGCCAGCACGTCCCAGCCGATCATCTCGGCACCCGGCGCCAGCTCGAAGCGCATGCGGTTCTCGGCCAGCGTGTTGCGATAGCAGATCGTCTCGATC
>CAHJWV010000153.1 GCA_903643055.1 Burkholderiales bacterium
CGGCCTGCCGGGCAAGCCCGGCGGCTCTCTTTAATGTGGGCTGTCAGGCGCGCCCAGACCCTCTCGGGTGTGCACAACGCTCGCAGGCAATCCTGGGTACGAGTGGTCGGCAGCGGGTCAAGTTAGCTATCGCGGTCAGGCCATCAATAAATTGACCGACCTCTACCCAATCAGGCCCGCACACCCTCAGTGTCTCCCATCATCCAGGGTGAACCGAGGGATCATGGAAGTTAGGTTCAAGTTCAATTCATAGCCGTCCTGGCCCGAGTCGTGCGCGTCTTCGGCGCTGCGCACCCGCATCACGGACGAGCCGACTCTAAGGTTCGACTGTTCGTAGCCAGCGGGCTACTCGTGTCGTACCTACGTGGCCATGTTGCTGCACAAGCGCCAGCCACTTGCGAGCGGGGTCGGCGAAGCGGGTTCCGACGCTTCGCTACTACCCGCCGCCGAGATGTTGTCGTGCGAAGCGGCCGGCTCGTCGCCAAAGTCTCTCAAAATCGCGGAGATCGGTCGCTGGCGAAGTAACTCTTATAGCAAGCTACCTGATTCGGCGCACGGCGCAGTCTGCCTGCAAGCGCAACTAGACAATGGCAACAGATGCAAACTCGAAAAGAATGTCGGGGTGATACAGCCGCTTGACCTCCAGCAGCGTCGAAGTCGGCCTGCATCCTGCCTTGGCCAAGGGGGCAGTGAGCTTATCCATGGCGGAAAAGAACTGCTCGATGCTGGTCGTGTAATAGGTGACGCTCACCACATGGGCTAGCGTAGCTCCAGCTTCTGCCAAAACCAACTCGAGGTTCTCGACTGATTTCGCTAGTTGCGCACCCATATCTCCTTTGTAAAGGATATTTCCGGCGCCATCGACGGAACTCTGGCCCGAGACGTAGATGGTGCGCGTGCCGGGCTTGACCACGCGACCCCACACGAATCCGTGCGGCTCGTGCCACGTCCATCCCTTCGGCGTGAGAATTGACTTGGCCATGTCGGCTGCTTTGATCGGCGTTGCCGCGGGCGCCGCGTTTGCGGAACTGTAGGAAACAAGGGGAAGTGTTGCCATTGCGAGGGCGCTTTTCATGCCGAGACGCCGAGTATTTAAATCATTCATCAGAGGAAAACTCCTGAGTTGGTAAATGAGGCTTACTGCAGTTCTTCATCCGTCGCGACGTTGAGGGTGTCGCGTTGCACCCGGCGTGTCAGCGATCCCAGTTAAACCGTTGATCGAGACTGAACCCGCCGGCACCTCGCAATGCGAAGAACAAGGTCACCATGGCCATCAGGACGGGCATCTCCATGCCGCCATCGCCCCAGGCCCAGGTTGGATAGTGAACGACCGATGCGCAGAAAAGCGTCACCGTAAGCAGGGCGGCAACGATCCGGGTTTGAAAGCCCAGCACAATTGCCAAGGCCCCAAAAGTCTCTAGCAGCATCACGCCATATGCGAATACCCCTGGCATTGGCAGATGGAACACATCGCTGATGAGTTGTGGCAGGCTCGCCATCGGATCATGCATCTTGCCGTGGTCGATGCGCAATAGCTTGGGCATTCCGTGCGTCATCAGATCCAATCCGAAAAATACTCGCAGCAGAGGCTGTGCCCATTTTTCCAGTTGAGTTTTCAGCCTTGCAAGGCCAGGGCCGGAGCGCACGGAATCTGGTTGCAGGGACGTCGTCGCCGTCTGGTTAATTGTCATGTAGTAACTCCTGATTGATGAAGGACCGCAGACGCTGCCGGCACTGAGACACTTTGCGCCCTCACCAAAGGTCGATTAGGAAATCGAGGAAGCGAAGGAGATTGAGTGGGTTTGGCGGGCGAGGCCCTTCGCACCCTGCGGCGTCGGGTCGATTCTTGAGGAGCGCCTTGTTTTCTTCTTTTGCGAACGCGCACATTCGGGCGTCGACTTTGAGCACAGCGATTAGTGTCTTCCCTAGCTCAGCACGAGAAGTCATTCAAAGCGGAACTGGTCGAGCGGTGCCTGATGCACGGTGCGTCTATCGCGGCCGTTGCATTGGCTGGCGGCATCAACGCCAACCTGCTGTTCAAGTGGCGCCGCTATCACCTGCGCTCATTGCGGCTGAACGGCGTGGCGTCATCGTCATTGGTCGTGCTGGTCCCCGTGCAGGTTGCGTCGGGCCTGGATGCCGACGCTGGCGATTCGCAATCATCGGCACCATCGCCCGCATCGACGGCGTTGGCGGTTGCGCCCCAACGCTCCGTACACGCCACCGGCATCATCGAACTCGAACTCGAACTCGAACTCGAACTCGAACTCGACATCGCCTGCGCCCAGTTGCTCCTGCGCGGCCCGGTCGACGAGGCCAGCCTGTGCAGCGTGTGGCGCGCGCTGCGCCAGAACACATGATCGGCCCACGCGCGGGCACCCGGGTGTGGCTGGCCGCCCGCATCACCGACATGCGCTGCGGCATCGACAGCCTGGCCGTCAAGGTGCAGACCGTGTTGTCCGAGGACCCGTACGCCGGCCACGTCTTCGCCTTCCGCGGCCGCGGTGGTGACCTGGTCAAGCTGCTGTGGAGCGACGGCGACGGCATGTGCCTGCTGACCAAGCGCCTGGAACGCGGTCGCTTCGTCTGGCCGCAGGCCGACACTGGCAGCGTCGCATTGAGGGCCGCGCAGTTGTCGATGCTGCTCGAAGGCATCGACTGGCGACGGCCCGAACGCACCTGGCAGCCACGCGCAGTGGCATAGCGCAGAGGTAGTGTCGCGTTAAGGACGTGAGTGCGAGACGAAGCGAGGTGGCCGGCCGGTCAACGAGCGGCCAAACTATAGA
>CAHJWV010000154.1 GCA_903643055.1 Burkholderiales bacterium
TGAGGTGCCTGCGATGGATGGGTCGATCGGGGCAAGCTCACGCGGCTTCCAATGCGGGCTCGCGCAGCTGAACCTCACGCCGGCTCAGCACATAGGCCGCAATGGCCTCGCAGATGGCTGGCCACTGGCTCGGCCGATAAAGGCGGGCGCTGCGATCGCGCTGCGCCGTGAAACCCAGGCGCTCCAGCGCCTCGACACTCACCGACAGCGGAGCGAGCCGCTCGTTGATCTCGCCCAGCTTCAGCGTGGCCGGCTCGTCGGCGGCGGCCGATGGCACGGCACCTGAGTTGTGTGACGTAACGGTCGCAACCGTCACCGCAGTCGACGGTGCCGGCGGCACCGGACGCGTCGCCAAGGCCGTGGCCTCCCGGTGAGCTTGGATGCGCACCTGGGCGATGGCCTGGAAGTCTTCAGCGGGCTTGGTGGCCAGCGCCGCGAAGTCGGCGAACAAGAACGACCAATCCGTGCCCTCGAACTGAAGCGCCCGGCGATTGCCGGCGATCCGCTCGGCCGTGGCATTGGCCTGCAGCTTCAACGTCATCAGCTCGGTGGTTACCGCCCGCTCGCAACTGGTCAGGCTGCGCCGACTCTTGATCACCTGAGCGAAGCCCCCTGGCACGCGCGGCATCCACGCGCCACCCAGGGCGGCATCCAAAGCATTCAGGTGCTCGGTCAGCGCCTTCTGCGCGCCCAGCACGACCTCGGCCCGCGCACTGTCCTTGCGCGTCTTCACCTGCCGATCGAGGTCCAGCCGCTTGGCGCGGGCCGAAGCGACGATCTCATCGATCGAGGTCAGCAACCCATCCAGGCTCTCGGTGTCGCGAAGCGCACGGGCCTTGGCATCGCCCAGACGTTGCTCGATGTCGCCACACCAGCGGGCCGCGGCCTCGGCATCCGCAAAATCTTGATCCGTGACCAGCTCGGTCTTGATCGACGCGAAGACCGACAGCGCCAGCGACTTGTACTCGGCCAGATTGCTGCGCACGACCTGGCCCGTGACCTCGATGTGCAGCGGCGGCAGGGCCATCAGCGCACGGCCCGTCAGCTCAACCTCTTCGCTCGGCGCATAGGCCGCCACATCGGCCTCGAGGCGGTCCCAGCCGGCCGCGATCTGGGACGCGAGATCCGGGTTGGGCGTGTACCAGCAATGGCGGATCTCGACCAACTCATCGCCTTGCCACTTCGAGGCACTGAACAAGGCCCGTGCGGCGCCCGACACCATGCACTCCTGCTCCATCTGGATCTGGTGATGCAGCGGCAGATCGGCGCCGGTGGCCCCTTCGCCCATCACCGCACGCAGCGCGTCATTCAAGGACTTGTGCTGCCAGGAGATGTCGCCCGCGAAGGTCAAGCCGTCGAAGGAGGCCGAGAGGCGGCCCGAGGTGCCCACGACGGGGTACAGCTCGTCACCGATCAGCGCATCGGCCAGCGGGCGGGCCAGCGCCTCGATTCGGTGGCCTTCGGCGAATGCACGGCGGGTGCCTTCATCCACGTCGGGGCGGATGCCGGTGGCGACCTCCGCGAGAAGCTGCTGACGCGTCTTGTACGGGCACACGCCCATCATCGCGGCGGCATCGCTGGCGTTGCGATAGCGCGAACGGTGGGCATGCCATTCGGGGGAGCCTTGGATCAAACGGTGCTGTTGCATGGTGAAGTCCTGAAATTGAGAATGAGGAAATCGAAGGGGCGGTGGGACCAATCAATGGGCCGTTGGGGCATCGGCGGTTGGCGCATCGCCAGGCACGGGGATCGAACGCAGTTCGGCCAACTGGGCTTCGGTGAGCGGTGACTTGGTGCTGACCATGTCGATGACGTCTTGGGTGGACTTCTTGCCGGTCTCGATGGACGCCTTCCAGGTCGGGAAGTAATGACGGAAGCGGTCGTCTGGGTAGGTCGCTGGTGGCAGCGATGTCGCGTTGGGCACGGCACTTCGATCTGAACCGGTGACCGATGCATCGGTGATGTGGGCGGCATCCTCGGGGAGGAGGTCGTGGGATTGAGGGGCACGGGGCAGGTCGAACATCTCTTCGGCCACCGGAATGCCACGCAGCACATCGGCAAACACATCGCGCAACGCAAAGGCTCGCGCTCGCATCTGACGCATCCGCTTGGGATAGGTCTTCCAGGGCGAGTCCTTGTTCAGCAGGCCGGCCTCGTTGGCTTCCTTCATGTTGAAGGTGCGGGCCTGTTCGGGCTCGCCGCGCCGCTTGATGCGGCACGTGGCCTGGAAGCCGTCATCGGTCTCGGAAATCCATTCAAAGGCCGGTGAGGACCGCACCAGGGCCAGCAAGGCGTCGCCCCACATCGAAGGGCGGCCATTGACCACCGCGATGTTTTGCAGGGATTGCATCGCCTTCAGGCCCAGCTCGCTGCCCCACAGGATGGCGATCGCGCAGTTGCCCGGCTTGTTCTGAAAGTCCTTGGGCACCAAGGTCGACTTCGCGAGGATCTCGCTGAGCGAGAGCACCTCTTCGAGGCTTTTGGGCCCGAGGTCTAACGGTCTGAGTGCGTGCGTTTGCAGCGCGCTGCTCTCATGCAAAGTGACGGCATTCATGGGTTTCTCCGGTTTTGAGGCAAAGCCATCCCTGCGCCGGCCGAAAGCGGCCTGCGGGGAACTAAATCAAGTCGGGTAAGAGGCGAGACGCCTCAGCGCAGCGCTACGAGCAACTGGCTTGAATCGAGAAGTGCACCGCCAACGCGCTGCCGAAGGTCAGCAGCAAGGCGGCCACGAAGGTGGGCCAGAAGCCCGCGGGAAGCAGGCGCCGTCGGCGCGTTGCGGGCGTGATGACAGGCAGGCGCGTTCGCGCCGCGGTCTCGATCTGTTCAGGGGTGCTCTGCGCGGTATCGACCTCGCTCAGGCCGTTGCTCT
>CAHJWV010000155.1 GCA_903643055.1 Burkholderiales bacterium
AATCGCTTTCCTTACCCGGCAGCAGCGGTTCCATCCTTTTCCATTCGCCTTCGCTCAACAGCTTTCTCGTCATCTTCCGCATCCTCTTCTCGCCGTAAGTCTAATTGTTAACACGGCCTAGGCCCAGTGCACCGAGCGGCGACAGGCCCATGTGGAATGTGAGGCTGCAGATTCGAAGCTCGAACAGCATCCGGCACCGGACTGCGAACAGGCTTGGGGATCTCTGAACTCAAGCGTCGCTTGAATTCCTCATCGAGCCCGCCACCAGATCGAAGCGGTACAGCCGGCATTCGATCGGCCCATTCCACATCGGGGTGCGCCGCGCTTCTTTCAGCCGCATCGAGCCGGGCAGCTTCATGTCCGGGCTGAGCACATAAGCGGTCCAGCCGGCCGCATGCTGCGTGTAGGCGCGCTTCCAGTGGGCGGACAAGCGGGGAAAAAAGTCGTCGGGCGCGTCGCGGTTGGTGTCTTCACCTTGCTCGCGAATTGACGGCCGTGCGGCTTTGCCGCTGACATCGATCCGCTCACCGTACGGCGGGTTGATCATCAGCGTACCTGGCAGGTCAGAAGGCAGCGCAGGCGCCGGTCGCTCCAAGGCGTCACCGCCATTGAACTGGATGGCCTGCTCGACGCCAGCGCGCTGCGCGTTGCGCCGTGCGAAGTCGACCATGCGGAACGAGACATCGCTTGCAAAGATCGGAACCGCGCTCTCGTGGATGCGCGACTGGGCGTGGCTTTTCAGCCGTTGCCATTGGGCGCGCATCTCGGCGTCGATGAAGGGCAGCAGCCGCTCGAAGGCGAAGCGCCGTTTCAGGCCGGGCGCGATACCGCAGGCGATCTGTGCGGCTTCGATCGCGATCGTGCCCGAGCCGCAGCAAGGGTCGTGCAGCGCACCACCAGCTTGCGGTGTGCCTTGCCAATGGGCGGCAGCCAGCATGGCCGCGGCCAGAGTTTCCTTTAGCGGTGCATCGCCTTTGTCTTCGCGCCAGCCACGCTTGAACAGCGATTCACCGGAGGTGTCGACATACAGCGAAGCACGCTCTTCGCCGAGATGCAGCATCAACTGCAGATCGGGCTGGCGCGTGTCGACGTTGGGGCGTTCGCCCGTGGCATCGCGCAGCATGTCGCATACGGCGTCCTTGATGCGCAACGCGGCGAAGTTCAGGCTGCGCAGGGGGCTGCGCTGCGCGGTGGTGTCGACTCGCAGCGTGTGCTGCGGCGTGATCCATTGCAGCCAATCAACGCTGCGCGCTAGCGCATACAGGTCGTCTTCGCTTTGGTAGGGTCCTTCGGCGACTTCGGCCAGCACGCGCTGCGCCAAGCGGCTTTCGAGGTTCAAGGCCATCACTTCCGCCGGCCCGCCATCAAGCGCCACGCCACCGCGGCCACGATGCACTTGCGCGGTCGGCAAGATGCGCTGCACCTCTTCGGCCAACCAGGATTCAACGCCTGCCGCACAGGGCAGGAACAAGGGCAATGCGCACATGGATTACATCGCCTTGCGTAAGTTGGCCGGCGCGATGCGCAAGGCTTCGCGGTACTTGGCCACGGTGCGGCGAGCCACCTGAATGCCTTGTTCTTCGAGCATGTGACTGAGCTGGCTGTCGGAAAGCGGTTTGAGCGGGTCTTCCGAGGCGACCAGTTGTTTGATCAGCGCGCGCACCGCGGTGCTCGACGCATTGCCGCCGGCTTCGGTGTTGAGGGACGAGCCGAAGAAATACTTCAGCTCGAAGGTGCCGAACATCGTTGCCATGTACTTTGCGGTGGTCACGCGGGAAATGGTCGATTCATGCAGGCCGAGTTCGTCGGCGATCTCGCGCAGCACCAGTGGCTTCATCGCAATCTCGCCATGCGTGAAGAAGCTCTTCTGGCGCTCGACGATGGCTTGCGAGACGCGCTGGATGGTGTCGAAGCGCTGCTGGATGTTCTTCATGAACCAGCGCGCTTCTTGAAGGCGTGAGCTGAGCGCGGCACCCGCGCCACTCGCAGCCGAGCCGCGGCTTTGGCGGATGGCTTGCGCGTACAGGTCGTTGATGCGCAATTTGGGCATCACGTCGGGGTTCAGCACGACCTTCCAGTTGCGGCCTGACTTCTGCACGATGACATCGGGCACGATGATGTTGGCCTCGGCCCGGGCGAAGGGCCGGCCTGGCTTGGGCTCGAGCGCGACGATCAGTGCTTGCGCCTGTTTGATGAGGTCTTCATCGGCGCCGGTGGCCGCCATCAGCTTCTTGAGGTCACGCCGAGCCAGCAGTTCGAGGTGCTGCTTGGAGATGATGATCGCGATCATCTGCGCTTCGCTGCGAGGCAGGACGCGCAGCTGCAGGCTCAGGCATTCGCCCAGGTTGCGTGCGCCGACGCCGATCGGGTCCATGTTCTGCAGCCATTTGAGCGCGCACTGCAGGCGCTCGAGCAGCTCTTCGCGGTCCGCCTCATCTTCAGCCAGCTGGGCGACGATGTCTTCGAGCGGATCGTCGAGGTAACCGTCATCGTTCAGCGATTCGATCAGCACCGCCACCGCGGCCGCGTCTTCCGGGCTCAGGCGCATGCCGAGCAACTGTGAGCGCAGGTGGTCTTGCAGGCTCTCGCTGACCTGATTGCGGTCTTGCGGATCGAAGTCGTCGCTGTCGTTGTTGCTCGAACTGTTGGAACTGCTAGGCGTTTCGCGGATGCCGTCGAAGTCATCGCGCTCGGTGCCGTTCTCCCAGTCTTCACGCTCGGTGGTACCGAACTCGGCACTGTCGACGCCCGGCGTCTCTTCGCCAGCGGAGCTTTCGGACGAGCCGCTCTCGGTGACGCTGTCGGCCTCGCGCTCGGCCACACGCTCCGAAGGCAACAGGCGCTCGCTCATCGGCTCGATCGCCGGCGCCATTTCCTCTTCGGGTTCAAGAAAGGGGTTCTGTTCCAGCATCTGCTCGACTTCCTGGTGGAGTTCGAGCGTAGACAGTTGCAGCAGACGAATCGATTGCTGTAGCTGCGGCGTGAGCGCCAGATGCTGCGACAGGCGAACCTGCAACGACGGTTTCATCGCAGGCCTGCCTTGCGCGAGAGTGCGCTTGCGTGATTGACGAAAGCTGCGGGATGAAGCGGGCCGCCCGATCGCGGGCGTGCCGGCTTGAAAGGCTGCTGTCTCATCTCACATCCGGAAGTGTTCGCCGAGATAGACCTTCCGCACGTCGGCGTTCTCGACAATGGCTTCTGGCGTGCCCTCGGCCAGGACGCGGCCTTCGCTGATGATGTAGGCGCGATCGCAGATGCCCAGCGTCTCGCGCACATTGTGGTCGGTGATCAACACACCGATGCCGCGCGCTTTGAGGAAGCCGATGATGCGCTGGATTTCCAGCACGGCGATCGGGTCGACGCCGGCGAAAGGTTCGTCCAGCAGGATGAAGCGCGGCTGGGTGGCCAGCGCACGGGCGATCTCGACGCGGCGGCGCTCGCCACCCGACAGCGCTGGGGCTGGGCTGCCGCGCAGTTTTTCGATGCTGAGATCGGCGAGCAAGCCGTCCAGGAGTTTGTCGATCACCGCCTTCGACAGGGCTTTGCCCTTGTCGTCATGCTGCAGTTCAAGAACCGCGCGGATGTTTTCTTCGACGGTGAGCTTGCGAAAGATCGATGCTTCCTGAGGCAGGTAGCTCAAGCCCAGCCGGGAGCGCTGGTGAATTGGCAGGCGCTCGACCCGTTGGCCATCGATGCTGATTTCGCCGGCATCGGCGCGCACCAAGCCGACGATCATGTAGAAGCTGGTGGTCTTGCCAGCGCCGTTCGGCCCGAGCAGCCCGACTACTTCGCCGCTGTTCACCGCCAGCCGAACGTCTTTCACGACTTTGCGTGAACCGTAGCTTTTCTGCAGTCCGCTGGCCTCCAGGCGGCTCAAGGAGGCAATCACTTCCGGAGCAGCAGCTGCGTTCAACGTGAGCCCCCCGCCGAGGCCGGCTGCGACGCTGCTTCAGCGGCGGCCGCCGAGCCTTCGCGCGGCGTGAACACGAAACGCACGCGGCCGTTGTTGGCGTTGGCGGGTGTTGACGCCGGGGCGTTGCCCGAGCCTGACACCGTGAACAACTCCGATGTGGCGTCGTAGGTGATCAATGCGCCAGTGGCTTCAGCACCCACGGCGTTGCCGCGGAGCTGTCGGACGGAAGCTTTGTTCACGAAGCGCACCGTGTCGGATTTGCCGTCGTACTCAAGGCGCTCGGCCTCGCCTTCGATGAATTCATTCACACCTTCGCGCTTCTGACGAAAACTGGCAGGCTGGGTGCTGGACCCGGTGGCTGTGGCCAGCCGATAGCCGTCGGCTGTTTCCTTGATGTCGATGCGCGCCGCGCGAATCACCATCGTCCCTTTGGTCACCACGACATTGCCGTTGAAGACCACGACCTGGTTTTGCAGATCAGCCTTGCCGGATTGGTCGGACTCGACTTCCATCTTCTTCAGGCGGTCGGCTTTCTCGGCATGAGCTGTCGAAAAGCAGAAGGCCGTTGCTACCAGCAGCAAGGCCGGCAGGCGGTGGTTAGAAGGGAAGAAGGATTTTGAATTCATATCGGCATGAAACTTGCAGGCTATTCTAGCCCACAGTTTCATGCCATCGCGGCTTTTTGCGCATCGCCGGCAGTCTGAGCCCGGTGGAGTGTGCCGCGGATCACGATCAGAGGTCAGGCGCCTTTGCGTGAACGCTCGATCAGGTACTCCGAAACCTGCAGGGCACGCTCAGGGCTGCCTGCGAGCGTACCCGATGTGAAATAGCGGCCATGAATGCCCATGGCTGGAACACCATCGATCTTGTAAGCCTCGACCAGGCGTGACGCCTGCTTTGCTTTGGCTTGCACCGAGAATGAGTTCAGCACTTCCAGGAACTTGGCACGGTCGACACCGTTCTTTTCCATCAGCGCTGCGACGTCTTCCGGCTTTTCAAGGTGCTGATGGTCGTTGTGGATGGCGTAAAAGACTTTGCGGTGAAGCTGGTCCACTTTGCCCAGGGCTTCCAGCGCATAGAAGATTTGCTGGTGAATCGTGTATGCCTCGCGGAATGCAACCGGCACGCGGCGAAACGCCACGTCGGCCGGCAGCTTCTTCTGCCACGCGTCCAGCGCCGGCTCGAAGGCGTTGCAATGCGGGCAGCCGTACCAGAAGAATTCGATCACTTCGATCTTGCCGGCGGGCGCGCCGACCTGGGCCGCCTGGCTCAGCTTGATGTAATTCGTGCCTTCGACGGGCGCGCCTTGCGCATGGGCCGACAGGCTCGCCGAAAGACCGGCGGTGCCCAGGCCCAAGCCCACCAGTTGCGCTGAGAAATCGCGACGATTCATGTTGTTGATGTCCATGCAGTTGTAGTTGAGGTTGGAGTCGACCGGGTTGGCAAAGTTTCAGGCTGAAGGTGTCGGTGGGTTACTTCTGAACCTGGACCAATGCCGATTCGATCCCTGCGCCTTCGAGCTTTTCTTTTGTCACGCTGGCTTCTTCCTTTCGATCGAAGGGGCCGAGCCTGACCCGATACACCGTGCGGCCCGTTTGTTCGCGCTCGGTGATCTTGGCAGCCAGGCCCATCATCGCCAGCTTCGCGCGCTGTTGCTCCGCGTCTTCGACACGACCGTAAGCGCCCGCCTGTACGAAATAACTCAACGCATCAACCGATGGTTTGGTGGACAGCGTCGTGCCGGTCACGGAGGCCGGTGCCTTGTCCGCAAGGATCGCAGCCGGGTCATGGCTGGTGTTGTCCTTCGGCGAAGCGGCAGTGGGATTGACCGGAGGCAATGTCGGAGGGATGGCAGGGGGCGTGGCCGGCGACTGCTGCAAGATGGCCGGGGCCGGCGTGGCTGCCGTCACCGGCGGCGCGGGCGGAGGTGTCACGACGCCGCTTGCGATGTTGGACGACCGGACCGGCGTTTTGCTGTAGAGCGCACTGTTCGGGTCCCAGTTCCTGTTCTTTGCAGCTTCGGCAGCGTCTTGTTCGGCGGTGCGTTGCGGCACCTTGTTGACGAATGGCACCGGCACCTTCGCGATGTAAAGCGCGACGCCGAGCGCCATCGCCAGCCCGATCAGCAGACCGACGATCAGGCCGAGAAAAAAACCGCCACCTTGCTGGCGGCGCGGTGCACTGCGTTGCGTCTTCATCTGTTCTCCCGTCACATCTGTTCCGGCGCGCTGACGCCGAGCACCTGCAGCGCATTGCGCAACACCTGGCGCGTGGCGGCTAACAAGGCCAGGCGGGCTCGCATCAGCGCCACGTCGTCGATGAGGAATCGCTCGGCGGCATAGTAGCTGTGGAAATTGCTGGCGACGTCGCGCAGATAGAACGCCACATCGTGCGGTGCCAGATCGCCGGCCGCGCCGCTGAGCATGCCGGGGTATTCGGCCAGTTTCAACATCAGCGTGGCTTCGGTCGGCGCGGTCAGTAGCGACAGATCGGCCTGCGCCAGCGAAGCGAGATCGCCACCGCGCTCGGCAACCCAGTCGCGCAGCACCTTGCTGATGCGGGCATGGGCGTACTGAACGTAGAACACCGGGTTCTCGTCGTTCTGCTTCAGCGCGAGGTCGACATCGAAGGTGAATTCGGTGTCGGCTTTGCGGCTGATCAGGAAGAAGCGGACGGCGTCTTTGCTGGTCCAGTCGATCAGGTCTCGCAAGGTCACGTAGCTGCCGTGGCGCTTGGAGATCTTCACTTCTTCGCCGCCGCGCGTCACGCGAACCATCGTGTTCAGCACGTAGTCGGGGTAGCCCACCGGAATGCCCTGGTCGCTGCCCTGCAGGCCGGCGCGCACGCGGGCAATCGTGCCGTGATGGTCGGTGCCCTGAATGTTGATGGCCTTCGTGAAGCCGCGCTCGAACTTGTTCAGGTGATAGGCAACGTCTGGCACGAAGTAGGTGTACGTGCCGTCGGACTTTTTCATCACGCGGTCTTTGTCGTCACCGTAGTCGGTGGTGCGCAGCCACAGCGCACCGCCTTCCTCGAAGGTCTTGCCGGCAGCCATCAGCCGCGCCACGGTCTGCTCGACGCGCCCGGTCGAGTACAGGCTCGACTCCAGGAAGTAGTGATCGAAGCGAACACTGAATGCCTGCAGATCCAGATCCTGCTCATGACGCAGATAAGCCACCGCGAACTGGCGGATGCCATCGAGATCGTTCTCGTCGCCGGACGCCGTGAACTCACGGTCATCGGCGCGCACGGTCTTCTTCGCCATGAAGTCGGCGGCGATGTCGGCGATGTAGTCACCGTTGTAGGCCGACTCCGGCCAGCCGTCATCGCCGGGTTTCAGGCCCTTGATGCGGGCTTGTGTCGAGTTCGCAAGTGTCGCGATCTGCACGCCAGCGTCGTTGTAATAGAACTCGCGCTGAACCTTCCAACCCTGGGTTTCGAAGAGATTGCAGATGGCGTCGCCGAGCGCTGCTTGGCGGGCGTGGCCCACGTGCAAAGGCCCGGTCGGGTTGGCGGACACGAATTCCACCAGCACCTGATCGGCGCGGCTCGCCTGCTGACCAAACTGATCGGCATCGCGCAGCACTTCGGCCACCACTGCTTGCTTGGCGCTGGCTTTGAGTCGCAGGTTGATGAAGCCGGGGCCGGCGATTTCCATCGCGTCGACCCACTGCTGCACGGCCGGGCGGCGCTTCAATGCATCGATCAGCGATTGCGCCAACTCGCGCGGGTTCTTTTTCAATGGCTTGGCCAGTTGCATCGCCACCGTGCAAGCCAGGTCGCCATGCGACGCCTGCTTCGGTGACTCGAACGCAGCGGGCAAAGGATTCGAAGGGCTGATTTCGGCGATGGATTCGCCCAGGGCATTCAGCAAGTCCTGCTTGGCTTGGATCATCGGAGGATTCTAAGTGGCGGCCACCGCGAGCACGCCCTGGTGCCCCGGCGCGGCAAGGCCGGGATAACCGCAACGATTTGTACTCAATTTGATCAGCAGGGCGACAGGGACAGTGCCAAGATGCCGCTCACCCAGGCGGTTTGCCTGCCCGCGTGTTCCTGACCGATGTCGTCCACCCAAACTTTTTCCAACAGCGCTCACAGCAGCCCGCCGTTGCCGGCCCAGATCGGCAAATACCCGGTATTGCGCATGCTGGGCGAGGGGGCGACCAGCGAAGTTTTCTTGGCGCGCGATGAATTCCATCAACGCGACGTGGCGATCAAGCGCGTGCGGCCAGGTTCGGTCAACGACCCGCACGACGGCAAGTTTTTCGAGCGTTTCTTTGCCACCGAAGCGGCGTTGGTTGGGCGCTTGAAGCACCCCAACGTCGTGCAGATTTATGACGCCGTGGTCGACCCGGTCGAGTCTTACCTCGTGATGGAGCACGTGGCCGGGAGCACGCTGCGGCCTTATTGCCGGGCCGACCAATTGCTGCCCTTGGAGCTGATCGTCGAGATCGGCTTCAAGTGCGCGATGGCGCTCGGTTATGTGTACCGGCAGGGCCTGATCCACCGCGACGTGAAGCCGGCCAACCTGCTGGCGGTGGTCAACAGCAGCGGCAACATCACCGACGTGAAGATCAGCGATTTCGGCAGCGCGCTGAACATGGCATCGGAGATCACGCAGGTCTACCGCGTC
>CAHJWV010000156.1 GCA_903643055.1 Burkholderiales bacterium
CGCAAACGCATTCTGTGGTACGCCACCTTTTCTTCCACCATCCACCCATCACCTCCTGCCATGGCCCGTCACCGTTTCGCTGCAATTGCCTTCACCTTGTTCGCGTTGCTACCCGGGCTGGCCTTGGCGGCCAGCACGCCTGCGCGCCCGGCCGTCGCCCCACCGGGCCCTTTCACCGGAAAGGCCCTGGCCTTCGAGCCCACCAGCGGCAAGGTCGTCGGCGTCTATGTGCCGAACTGGAAGCCGACCGAGGCGCTCGAACAATTGCCGGCCGGCAACGTGACGCACATCCTCTACGCCTTCCTGCGCATCTGCGGCCCGGGCCAGTTGCCGAAAGATGCGGCAGCTTGCGCGGGCAAGGCCGAGTTCGAACTCGCGACTTCGGCCACCGAGACGCAGTTCAACGCCAGCTTCGCGCGCTTCAAGCAGCGTGCACCGAAGGTGAAAGTGCTGGCCTCGGTCGGCGGCTGGGGTGGCTCGGACCCGTTCTTCCATCTGGCCAACGAACCGGTGCGTCGCACGGTGTTTGCCAAATCCGTGGCGGCCTTCCTGCAAGCACACCCGGCGTTCGATGGCATCGACATCGACTGGGAACACCCGACCTCGAACGGCAGCGCCAATGGCGTGGCGCTCGGCACGCCAGCCGATGGCCAGGGTTATGCCGACCTGATGGTCGACCTGCGCTACCAGCTGTCGGTGCTGTCGGCCCAGACCGGCCGGCCCTACCTGCTGACCGCGGCGATCAACACCACCGAGGCTTTGGTCGGCAAGGTCAACCACCGCGATGCCGCGAAGGTGATGGACCTGGTCTTCATGATGACTTATGACTTCGCCGGCAGCTGGACGCCGAAGGTCGGCCACCACGCGGCCTTCAAAAGCCCGACGCCCGCTTCGACCGACAGCCTCGAAGGCGCGGTGAAGGTGATGACCCAGGCCGGTGTGCCGGCCAGCAAGCTGGTCGCCGGCATCGCGATGTATGGCCGCGGCTTTGCTGGCGTGGCCGGGCCCGGCCCGCAAGGCTTCAGCGGTGTGGACCGCACCGACGTCTTCCCGGCCGGCGAAGGCGCAAGCGATTACCGCGACCTGGCCGTCCACTGGATCGGCCCCGAAGGCCGTGGCGCGCAAGGCTGGCGCCTGGTGCTCGATGAGACGCTGCAGTCGTATGCGTTGTGGAACGAACGCGAGAAACGCTACATCGGCTATGACGACCCGCGCACCGTCGTCAACAAAGGCCGCTTCGCGGTGCAGCAAGGCCTGGCCGGCGTGTTCGCCTGGGAGCTGACGCAAGACAACGGCGACATCCTGAACGCGATGAACCTGGGCATCGGCCAGAAGCTCGCTGCGGTGCCGGTCGTCAAGCCGGAACGCAAGCCGGTCAGTCCGCAAGCCGCCAAGGAGTGACGGGCGAAGGAGTGACGGGCCAAGGGGTGACACAGAAAGGTGACACAGAAAGGAGGGCGGCCGGCAACATCGCAGCCGCTGTCGCGCCCTCACTTCAGCTCCAGCCTCGACACCTGCAGCCCCGATGAACCCACTCGATCTCGACCGATTCCCGCAGCCCGATTCGAACGATTCCGGCACCGTCAGCGACGCGCTCGACGCGCTTCGGAATGCCTGCGACGAGTCGACCGCGAATGAAGCCTGCGACGCGTTTCTCTGGGCCGTCGGCAACAACCACACCGGCACCTTCCATCCCATCGTTCTCGGTGTTCTTGCGGAGCTTGAACAGATTCTCGTACGCGGCACGGCGTGGGCGCAGCAGGCCGTGATGGAGTCGCTGATCGATATGGGTGGTTCCTTCGTTCCGGAAGAAGGCTACGAGACCTACCTCGGAAGTTCGGTCCAGCAGACGCTTGACGCATTCATCCAATCAATGCGCCATCATGTTGCGCCACTCGCCGAGGGCAGCGATGCACGGGCCCGGAGTGCGGCCGAGTTGCTCGAGCTGATCGATGATCAAGCAGCCGAACCAGCAACCTGAGCCATCCCTCGAGAGAACGCCAAGCGGATCGTTGCCCAGGGCGTGCCCGCGCTCGGCTTGCTCAGCAAAAACCTCATCGCGCCGCCCGCTTCGACGCCAGGCTCTCCAGCGAGCCGAATGACGCGGTCGTCATGCCGTCGACATGGCGCGAGCGGTAGGTGTTGCGCCCGGCGCGCTTGGCTTCGTAGAGGGCTTCGTCGGCAGCGTCCAGGATCGCGCTCTCGGGCGAGGGGCGCTGGCAGTACGCTACGCCGACGCTGGTCGTGACGTTGACCGTGACGCCGTGCAGCTCGAACGGCCTGCGGATCGCCGCCACCACTTTTTCGGCCACCAGCTCGGCCTCATGCTCGGCATGCAGGCCTTCGAGCAGGATCACGAATTCATCGCCGGCCAGCCGCGCCGGCATGTCGGTCAGCCGCACTGCGCCGCGCAAGCGGTGTGCGAACTCCTTCAGCACCGCGTCGCCCATGCTGTGGCCGAGTTCATCGTTGATGCTTTTGAAGCGATCGACATCGAGGAACATCAACGCCAGCGGCTTCGATGCGCGTGAGGCCCGGCTGATCGCCTCGACCATTTGCTCCTCGAAGCGGCGACGGTTGGCCAGGCCGGTCAACGCATCGACCCGCGCCAGCTCGCGCAACTGCACCTCCACTTGCTTCAGGGCCGAAACGTCGGTGCTCAGCGTGTAGACGCCAGCCACGCTGCCATCGGACTGGATGTCGGGGATGTAGACGTTCTGCAGGCTGCGCACCGAATCGAGCGTCTGCGATTCCAGTTCGAATTCGACCCGTTGACCTTGCAGCGCCAGTTGCAGATAACCGCTGCGCTGCTCGTAGTGGTCGGGCCCGGAGGCCTCCTGCATCGTCTTGCCGATCAGCAGTGCCGGGTCGATGCCCAACCACTTGCGGTAGGTGTCGTTGAGGAAATGGATGCGCTCTTCGTGATCGATGTACGAGATCAGTACCGGCAGGTTGTCGGTGATGGCGCGCAGTTGCCGCTCGACGCTGGCACGCCGCTGCTCGGCCTCTTTCAATGCGGTGATATCGAAGGTCATCAGGTAGAAGCCGCGTTGCGCGCCGCCTTCGATGCGGTCGGGGATCAGATGGGCCTGGAAATGCGCGTCGCGGCCGGGGTAGCTGATCTTGCCGGTGAAGCGCGCGCGCTGGCCGGCCAGCGCTCCCTTGACATAGGGCTCGTGCTGCGTGAAGTTGGTTTCGCCCAAGGCCTCGCGCAGCGTGATGGTCGACAGTTGGTCGCGCTCCAGGCCGAGCGAGGTCAGTGCGGTGTCGTTGGCATAGAGGCAGTGCCCTTCCATGTCGAAGTAGCCGACCAGCGCCGGGATGTTGTTGGTCAGGTCGGTCAGGCGCTGCTCGCTGCGCGCGATCGCCACCTCGGCCAGGCGGCGTTCGGTGATGTCGATCGTCAACGCATAGCAGCCGCGCACGCTGCCATCGGGCGCGATGTCGGGGATGTATTCGGTCAGGTAATACACCGTCTGCCCATAGCGCGTGCTTTGCCGCTCCCAGCGCACCCGCTTGCCGGCCAGCGCCATCTCCAGGTTTGGCCGCACCATGCCGTAAAAATCGGCGCCGACCGCATCGCTGATGTGGCGGCCGATCATGCGCTCGGGGTCGGTGCCGAGCCAGTCGCGGTAGCGGCAGTTGGCAAAGCCGAAGCAGTGGTCGCGGTCGATGTAAGCCACCAGCGCCGGCACGTTGTCGGCGATGTCGATCAGCAGCCGTTCGCTGGCGGCCAGCCGCAGCTCGGCCTCTTTGCGATCGGTGATGTCGAAGGTCAACGCGAAGAACCCGCGCACCCGGCCATCGGCATCGAGGTCAGGCACATAGGTCGACTGCCGGTGCGAGATGCGCTGGTTCTCGTTGCGCGTGGTCTCGAAGCTGACGCTGTCGCCGCTCAAGGCACGCGCCACATAAGGCG
>CAHJWV010000157.1 GCA_903643055.1 Burkholderiales bacterium
TTGCTGCACTTTTTCCAGAACGGCGGCGGGCCTTGCTACATCGTCTCGGTCGGTGATTTCACGCAAGACCCGGCCTTCGACAAGCTGGCCGCCGGCATCGACCCGCTGGTCAAGGAACAGGAGCCGACGATGCTGGTGCTGCCCGATGCGGTGCTGCTCGCCGAGCCCGATTGCATCTCGCTGCAGCAGGCGATGCTGGCCCATTGCGGCGGCCGCATGCGCAACCGCATCGCGATCCTCGATCTGTGGGGCGGTGCGCGCGATCGGCAAAGCCCGCAAGGCGATCCGATCGAAGCCTTCCGTGGTGCGCTCGGCATCAACTACCTGGACTTCGGCGCGGCCTATTACCCCTGGGTCAACACGACGCTGGTGCAGGAGAAAGACCTCGACTACAGCCACATCGCGAACCCCGAGTTGCTGGTGACCTTGTTGAAGAAAGAGCTGAGCCTGCCCGACACCCTGGACGCCGGCGCGCCGCCCAAGCTCGCACAGCGCTTCAAGGCCGTCGAAGACCTGCGCAAGACCGACGCCGATTGGGCCGCTGAACTCACGCAGGAGATCAACGCCTCGACCAAGCCCGAGGCCGAGAAACGCAAGCTGCTCGATCAGCCGGCGATGAATGCGGCGGTCAGCATGCACAAGGCCTTGCTGAACAAGAGCATCGCGGCGATGAGCGGGCTGTTCAACACCATCCTCGCCGATGCACGCAACCAGCTGAACCTGATGCCGCCTTCGGCCGCGATGGCCGGTGTCTACACGATGGTCGACAACACACGCGGCGTCTGGAAGGCGCCCGCCAACGTGAGCCTCGCTGGTGTGGTGTCACCCGCAGTCAGCGTGTCGCATGAAGACCAGGAAGACCTGAACGTCACGACGCAGGGCAAGTCGATCAACGCGATCCGCAGCTTCATCGGCGAAGGCGTGCTGGTCTGGGGCGCGCGCACGCTCGATGGCAACAGCCTCGACTGGCGCTACATCAACGTGCGCCGCACGATGATCATGCTGGAAGAGTCGTGCCGGCTGGCGGCCAAGGCCATGGTGTTCGAGCCTAACGTTGCAAGCACGTGGGTTTCGATCCGCAGCATGATCAGCGCGTTTCTGGCCGGCATCTGGCGCCGCGGCGGGCTCGCCGGCGCCGTGCCGGACGACGCTTTCAGCGTGCACGTCGGCCTCGGCGACACGATGACTTCCGAAGACATCCTCGAAGGCATCTTGCGCGTGACGGTGCTGGTCGCGATCAGCCGCCCGGCCGAATTCATCGAGATCACCTTCCAGCAGCAGATGCAGAAGTCCTGAGTGCGGCCTGAGCGCCACTCACCCCATCCCCAACCGCAACCCATCGAAGGAGCACTGCCATGGCAGAAGGCGACACGCAATCCACCAACCTGTGGCCCATCCCGAAGTTTCGCTTCAAGGTCCAGTGGGACGACGTGGAAGTGGCATTCCAGGAAGTCTCGGGCCTTGACATCGAGGCTCAGCCGATCGAATACCGGCACGGCAACAGCAAGGAATATTCGGTACTGAAGATGCCGGGCCTGAAGAAGTTCAGCGACGTCACGATGAAGAAAGGCGTCTTCAAAGGCGACAACAAGTTCTGGGACTGGTTCAGCCAGATCAACATGAACACCATTGCACGCAAGAAAGTCATCATCACGCTGATGACCGAAGGCGACACGGTGGCCATGGTCTGGACCCTGCAAAACGCCTTCCCGACCAAGATCACCAGCACCGATCTGAAGTCGCAAGGCAACGAGGCCGCGATCGAGACCATCGTGATTGCCCACGAAGGCCTGACGATCGAGAACAAGGCCTGAGGCTGCCATGACCGACCTCATCTCGAACCGAACGCAGCTGCCGGTGGCGTTCCAGTTTTCCGTCTCGTTCGGCAGCACCACCAGCCTGCGCGAGGCGGCGTTCCGCGAAGTCAGCGGCATCGAGACCGAGATGGAGGTCGAGGCCGTGGCCGAGGGCGGGGAGAACCGCTTCGTGCATCAATTGCCGAAGGGCACGAAGCATCCCCGCCTGGTCTTGAAGCGCGGCGTGGCGGCCAACGGCACGGCGCTCGTCACCTGGTGCAAGCGCATCCTGGAAGGCGGCTTGGCCACGCCGATCGACACCAAGCTGCTGCAGGTCTTCCTGCTCGACGCTGCGGGCAACCCGCTGCGTGGCTGGGCCTTCGAAAACGCTTATCCGGTGAAGTGGTCGATCGAAGGATTTGATTCGACCAAGAACCAGGTGGCGCTGGAGACCCTCGAGCTGGTCTATGGCAACACCCGCAAGCTGGGGTAAGGCCAATGAGCATCGAAGTCCGCCAACTCGTGATTCGCTGCCAGGTGGTGATGCCGGCGCATGCACAGGCACACGCACCTTCAGCGCCAGCCAGCGAGCTGCTGGCATTGAAAGAACAACTGATCGCCGAATGCCGCGTCTGGCTTCGCGATGAACTGCAACGGGCGAAGGAGCGCTGAGATGGAAAAGCTGAAGATGTGGCGCTACAAGCCGAACAAGGACGGCACCAGTACCGAACTGAGCTCGAACAGCTTCAGCGCGACCATCAACCCCGCGAGCCTGGAGCGCAGCTTCGGCCTGTTGTTCAGCAAAGACAAGGCGGCCGGCAGCCAGAAGCGCGACCAGAAGCTGCATGCCGTCGATGACGAAACGCTGTCGTTCAAGCTGACGCTCGACGGCACCGGCGCCTTGCCGCTCGCCACCGGCGCCAGCCTTGAGTCGGTGTATGCGCAACTGAGCCGGCTGCGGGCGGTGGTCTATACCGAGCCGGCCGCCACCGAGGAGATCTCGCGCATCCACATCGTCTGGGGCGAACTGGATTTCCGCTGCCGGCTCAAAAGCATCACGGTGCAGCACAAGCTGTTCTCGCCGAGCGGCAAGTCGCTGCGCGCCGAGGTCTCGCTGTCATTCGTCAGCGCGACCAGCACGAAGGAAGCGGCGCTCACCGCCAGCAGCACCTCGGCAGATCACATCAGCCAAGAGCGGCAGGCCACCGAGGGCGACACCTTGGCGCTGCTGTGCGATGAGATCTATGGCGATGCCGGCTACTGCGACCAGATCGCCCGCATCAACAACCTGCCCTCGCTGCGCTCGCTGCCACCCGGCACGATCTTGGTGTTCCCACCCTTGGCCCCCGCGGCCCGAGCCGCATGAGCGCGCCCTCGCCGCTCGAAGGCTGCGACGGCGCGCTGCGCTGCTCGGTGCTCAGTGAAGGCACCCAGCTGCCCGACACGATGCAACTGCTGTCATTGGACATCCATGCCGCGGTCAACAGCGTGCCGTTTGCGCGGCTCGTGTTCAGCGATGGCGACATGCCGAACCAGGAGTTTCCGGCCAGCGATGCGGCGCACTTCAGGCCCGGTGCGGTGATCCAGATCAACGCCGGTTATGGCGACACCGAAGTGCTGCTGTTCGAAGGCCTGGTGGTCAAGCACGGCGTGCGTGTCTCGGGCGCCAACGAAGCGCGATTGATCGTCGAATGCCGCGACAAGGCCGTGCGCATGACGGTGGGCCGCAAGAACGCGAACCACCTTGCGCAGACCGACAGCGCGATCATCCAGAAGCTGGCCAGCACCGGTGGCCTTGCGGCCGAGGTCGAAGCGACGAGCATCAGCTACACCGAACTCGCCCAGCATTACTGCAGCGACTGGGATTTCATGCTCACCCGCGCCGAGGCCAACGGGCTGCTGGTGATTGCACATAACGGAAAGGTCACCGTGAAGCCGCCGGTAACCGATGGCGAGGCCGTGCTGGCGCTGACCTATGGCAAAGACCTGATCGACTTCCACGCCGAGCTCGATGCCCGCACCCAATACACCAGCGCACAAGCGGTGTCCTGGGACCCGAAGACCCAGGCTGCGCTGCTCGGTGCAGCGGCCGCGCCGGCGGCACTCAACGCGCAGGGCGATCTCGATTCGGCGACGCTGGCCGAGGTCATCGGCCTGGCGTCGATGCGCATCCAGGCCGGCGCGCCGCTGGCCAAAGAAGCGCTGACGCAATGGGCCAAGGCCTTGCAGCTGAAGGCCGGGCTGGCCCGCGTGCAAGGGCGCATGCGCTTCCAGGGCAGCGCGAAGGCCGAGGTCGGCAAGCTGGTGACAGTGGCCGGCATCGGCACGCGCTTCTCCGGCAGCGTTTACCTGAGCGGCATTCACCACGAGATCATCGACGGCAACTGGACGACCGAGGCCGAATTCGGTTTGTCCCCGAACTGGTTTGCCGAGCGCGCCGATGTGCGCGCGCCGGCCGCGGCCGGCTTGCTCCCCGGTGTCGAAGGGCTGCAGGTCGGTGTCGTGCTGAAGCTCGATGGCGACCCCGATGGCGAGCATCGCATCCAGGTCTCGGTGCCGGTGCTGCAGGCCGAAAGCGCTGGCGTCTGGGCGCGCCTGCTGCAGTTCCATGGCTCCAGCGGCATCGGCAGCTTCATCGCGCCGGAGATCGGCGACGAGGTCGTGCTGGGCTATTTCGGCAACGACCCGTCGCACCCGGTGGTACTGGGCAGCCTCTACAGCAGCAAACGCGTCCCGCCTTATGCGCTGGCCGCGGCCAACAACACCAAGGCCTGGGTCACGCGCTGCAAGTCGAAGATCGAATTCGATGAAGAGAAGAAGGTGATCACCGTCACGACGCCGGGCGCAAACAAGATCGTCATCAGCGACACCGATCAATCGATCCTGCTGGCCGACCAGAACGGCAACACCGTGACGCTGGGCCCGGCCGGCATCGCGCTCGACAGCCCGAAAGACATTCAGCTGACGGCGAAGGGCCGCATCGTGCTCGATGCGGTCGGCGTGGTCAGCGTGACTTCGAAAGCCGACGTGAAGGCCAGCGGGCTGAACGTCGAATGCCAGGCGCAGGTCGGCTTTGCGGCCAAAGGCGGCGCCAGCGCCGAGCTGTCGGCCGCCGGCCAGACGGTCGTCAAAGGCGCGCTGGTGATGATCAATTGAGAGGCGGCCGAGCCAGCGCCCATCTCGACATTGCCTCACCCATTGCTTCAGCCATTGCTTTCGCCATTGATTCGCCTTCCAACCTTTCACTCCACCGAATCGGAACCGCCATGCCTCCTGCCGCCCGCCTGACCGATCTGCACGTCTGCCCGATGGTGACGCCCGGCCTGCCGCCGATTCCGCATGTCGGCGGCCCGTTGATCGGCCCGGCCGTGCCGACCGTGCTGATCGGCGCTTTGCCCGCGGCGGTGTTGGGCGACAGCGCGGTGTGCGTCGGCCCGCCCGATGCGGTGATCCAGGGCTCGGCGACGGTGCTGATCGGTGGCCGGCCGGCCGCCCGCCTGGGCGACATGACGGCGCATGGCGGGCAGATAGCGTTCGGCCTGCCGACGGTGCTGATCGGCGGCTGAGGCCTGGGCCCGCTGCCCTCACGCCCTCCATCTCATCCACCTCACCCTCTAACGACAAGAGAACGCGCCATGCCACGACACGATGGTTTCCTCGGTACCGGCTGGGCCTTTCCGCCGGCCTTCGATGGGCGGCAATTGCAGGCGCTGATGGTCGACCAGGTGGACGACATCGAAGAAAGCCTGCGCATCCTGAGATCGGAAGAGCGTCGTGTAGGGAAGAGTGTAGATCTCGGTGGTCGCCGTATC